>DAOVZP010000181.1 GCA_030635045.1 Bacteroidota bacterium
ATCAGAAGAAATAAAGCATAAGGAAGAAGGAAGAAGGGAAAAGGGAAAAGGGGGAAGGATGTTGGATTAGTAGATTATGAGGGGCAGGTTATCCTCCATGATATTTGTTTTAATATGTACGATATAGGTGCCTGCACTGAGATCTCCCAGGATTATCTTATAAATGCCGGTAGCGACAGATGAATTTGAATATTCCTTTACCAGTTGCCCCGTGAGATCAAACACTGTCACTTCGATGTATTCCAGATGACGCCGGCCAAAGTCCATGGTCACATGATCATTTGCCGGATTCGGATACAGGTTTGGTATGACACGGATATAGTTTTTTCGAAAGAGTGTATCGGAAATATCCCCGGTGCCAACAAGCAGCCTGACATCATAAACTCCATAATCTCTATATGTTATCCTGCCCGGGTCCCGGTATGAGGAGAGCGAAGGATCGCCACCGAAGAATGTCCACGACCAGGATTCCGGGTCACCGATTGATTGATCCGTATATGATACCTGTCCGCCAATGCTGACTATAGAAGTGTCAACTGCAAAATTTGCCAGGAGCAGGCTTCCATAGCCTAATCCGTCGATGCTTTGCATGCCGGTATTATCCGGGTCAAGGTATGGCCTCAACTGTGCATCCCCGGAACTGCCATTGGAAGACCAATGGTAAGAAAACTTCCCGTAATAATCAGGCGCTGTTAGCTCTAAACAACTGGCTGCCCCTCCCGTGAGGGTACCTGTGATCTTTCCGGTATTGTTAAATATGGGTGATCCGGATGAGCCCCCCTCGGTTACACCGTGGCCATTTTCAGTTTCTGCCCATACAACCTTCCAGTACATCCCATCAGGATCCTGTACAGGCTGGCCATATTGTGTGGAAACCAGTGAAGAAGTATAGGTTGATATTTTTTTAATGTCCCCCTTGGGATGATGGATCCCAACACCGGAAGCACTGGAATACCCATCTCTGATCCAACCGGACAGGTAGGGGTTATAAGTATCCGGGACTTTTTCGCTCAATAGCAATAATTTAAAGTCTGAGCTTCCAACAGTACCATTAGGTGCCTGGGCGATCAATGATGATCCCGTAATGGTATTTGATTGGGGAGGTGTCTGCGGATCTTCACACGACAATGCCTCGTAATTAAAATGGAATACCCATTGGGAGTAATCGCCTAAGGAAGCAGAAGTGCCGCAATGCCGGGCTGTCAGGAAATAAGGGGTGCTGTCATTGCGGGTATTGTTAATCAGCGCCCCTGTGCAAAGGTAGGTTCCAAAACCAGCTTTCAATACTATTTTTGCAACACTTCTTTTCTCATTCTGCCATGAGTCACCTTCCGGGCAATTCACATTAACCTCACAGGGGCCCGACTGGCCTTTCAGGAGGCGTTGTACATCCCTGTAAACATATTGTACCTGATAAATTTCTACTATAGGCTTGCTGGCATTTCGCTCCGGCGCATCATATTCCAGCACCAACTCATCTGCATAAATTAGTTCCGTAGCAAAATAGCCCCCTGAAGTATTATTCCCTGAAGTAAACGCACCAAGGAGTTGCGCTCTGTCCTTCGTGTAAATAAAAAGCTTCCCTCCTTCAGGTATATCAAATGCCCGGTAATACAAGATGATCCCTTTCGCATCTTTGGCTTTGATCCCCAAGCTCAGGAAACGCCTGCCCTTTCCGGCTTCAGACCAGGAACCATCAGCGGACAGATCGATATCAACCGGTATACCTATTCCAATACGGTATGGTACAGTTTCAGATAAAGAAAGCTGATCCTGCTCCAAAACAGGAACCATATCCGGAGGATCCAGATCAAGGATTTTATAACTTACAGCCGCTGATCCCATTGCATAGCTGTATGGGACACCTCCCTCACTCACCTGGGCGGCAAGGTCAATGGAAAGAAAGAGAAATATGACCAAAATAATCCTTGACATCTTAAAACAAAGATAGGGAATTGCCTTCACAATATTTTGTTGTTTACATAAAAAAACTGCCCCAAGCTTTTGTTTGAGGCAGTATCTTCATTTTATCTTTAAAAAATCTATTTGATCATTGTGATCTTCCGGTCTATTTGTATGTCACCGCTTTGCAGTCTGAGCATATAAATACCGGCAGGATGGTCGCTGATATCAACAGTGATCTTTTCTGAAGTTTCCTTAATGATCTGTTGATATACGAGCTCTCCTCTTGCATTTATTATTTTCAATTGAGCGCCTTCAAGATCGCTTTGTCCAAGTTCGAGAACAAAACTTCCCTGTGTCGGGTTGGGATAAACAGAGATCATGTCCTCCAGCAATAATTCGTCAACTCCAACAGCACCTACCTGAACATAATCCTCCTTGGTAATAAAGTTGCTTCCCATGTCATTGGATACCGTTAATTTAATATCATAGTACCCTACTGAGTTATATGTGATTGCAGGTGGATCCTGTCCATTATAGCTTCCCGGGCTACCTCCAAAGAACTTCCATGACCATGAGGTCGGGTTATTGATGGATATATCTGTGAAGGTCACGCTTTCTCCAACGAGTATATAGGTTACATCAGCTTCAAAGTCAGCAAAGGGGCCGTCGACCACAACAAAGTCTTCTTTGGTGATTGAATCTGTACCATACTCATTTACTGCAACGAGTTTCACATCGTAGGTACCCTGGGCATCGTACTGGATACCGGCAGGGTTCTGATCGTTGGATGATTCAGGCGTCCCTCCTTCAAAAGTCCATGTCCACTCCGTTGGGTCTCCTGATGTTTCATCCGAAAAGTCAGTAGTTTCGCCTGACACAAGATAAGTGTTCGAGGCAGAAAAATCAGCATCCGGTGCTCCTACTACGATCATTTCTACGCTGTCCTTGTTTCCTGTACCAATTGTATTTGTAGCTTCGAGCGAAACGTCAAATCTACCGGGAGTATTATAGGTAATTTCCGGTGGTGTCTGGCCGGTATATGAAGCAGGTGTCCCACCTTCAAAGGTCCATTCCCATTCAAGTGGGTTGCCGGTAGTCAAATCTTCAAAAGTCACTGATTCGCCGGTCTGCAGATTGGTCTGATCAGCAGCAAAATGAGGGCTGGGCTCAGTACCCAGATAAGTCCCTTCCCATTTTTCCGGTCCGTAGTTACCGGGATCAAGCCATGGTTTCAGGCGCTGGCTGTTGGCAGTACCCATTTGATCCCACGACCAATATACTTTACCATAAAGGCTATAAAGCGGGTTATTACAATTATCCGGGGGGCCTCCTGTCAGATCACCCACTACCAGGCCATCCTGACTGAAGAGTGGAGATCCTGAAGAACCACCTTCGGTGATAGAAGTACCGTGTGGCGTTTCCGCCCAATACGCTTTCCAATGTGATAAAACGCCATTGTTATTCCATTGTGAGGAAGAAAGCTGATAATTATATGTCGATATTTTTTTGATATCCCCGGCAGGGTGATGGATATTCACGCCGCTATCGGCACCAATGTTCGTCCTGTCCCAGCCGTTAAAATATGCGAAGTATGATGCCGGAACATCTGTTTTCAATTCCAGGAGAAGGAAATCGGACCCGGTAGCATAACTACCCTCAGCCCTCTTGGTACAGCCTGTCATGCTGTTGTTTGTAGGGCCCCAGTTACCGGTACATGTAGAAGCTTCATAGTTGAAATAAAAGACCCACTGATTCAGGTCCACAACTGAAGCGCCTTCGCCGCAATGCCATGCAGTCAGCAGATAAGGAGTCAGATCCTGCTCGGTATTATTGAGAATGGTGCCTGAGCAGAGATAGTAGCTAAAGCCTATTTTCATAAACTGCTTTACCACTCCCTTTTTCTCATCCTGCCAGTTATCACCTTCCGGTGAGCAGTTGATGTTGATCATACACCATACAGAGCCTCCTCTTTCAGGGCTGTTTTCAAAGTACGCACCACGGTAGGTATAGGCCACTTCAGAAATACTGATCAGGGGCTCGATGCTTTGTCCGGCCGGCTGGTAATACTCCAGTATCACTACATCGCCTTCAACCAATTGGTTGGCAAATACACAATCGGGGTTGTTATTTTCTTCTGTATATGCTCCGATGATATGAGTCTTCTCTTCATTATACAGATAAAGCTCACCACCGTAGGGCAGCCAGAAATTATCATAATAAACACCCAGCGCCAGCGCACCTTCTACTTTCAGGCTCAGCCGCCAGATCTTTCCGCCATCAGGCAGGTCTGTCCATTCACCGGCATTATCGATGTCCAGGTTTACCGGAACTGCCACAGCGGCACGATATGGTGAAGGTTTGGCGAGGTCTTCAGCCTCGATCAAGGCCATATCGGGGGCATTAAACACCCTGTATTCTATCCTTTCAGATAAATTTTCATATAAGGAACTCTGCGGGATGCCGGGTACGTGGCGCTGCGCCTGCAGGTTCAGGGTCATTGTAAATGAAAGTGCGACAAGCACTGTCACAAGCATAAAAAGTTTTTTCATTGGTAAGTTTATTTGTCAGGTTGTTAATCGATCGCAAAGATACAATTAAAGTTTTGAGTTTTGAGTTTTGGGTGTTGAGTTAGTTGAATTGGTTGAATTGGTTGAATTGGTTGAATTGGTTGAACTGGTTGAATTAGTTGAATTGGTTGAACTGGTTGAATTGGTTGAGCTGGCAATTACGCCTACTGCCTACCGCCTACTGCCTACTGCCCATCGCCCATCGCCCAACGCCCATCGCCCGGTACAAAAATTACTTGCAATCCACGTCTTTAGCACTTATTTTTGCATAAAAGAAACGAGCATGATAGTAGTAACAGGCGCC
>DAOVZP010000380.1 GCA_030635045.1 Bacteroidota bacterium
ATAAAAAAGAGCGTAGCTATTTACCCTTCTCCTTTTCCCTGATCTCTTTCAGAACCTCTTCCTGGATACCTTTCGGGGTGGGTTCATACTGATGGAATTCCATGGAATAGTTAGCCCTGCCGCTTGAAAGGTTCCTCAATTGTGTAGCGTATCCGAACATCTCTGCCAGGGGGACAAAACCACTGACTTTCTGGGAGCCCTTACGGTACCTTCTCATGGATTCGATCTTTCCGCGCTTCCTGTTGAGGTTGCCCACGATCTCACCAATATAATCATCGGGTGTATTCACATCGAGTTTCATCATTGGCTCCAGCAGTATAGGTATTGCTTTCATGAATCCCTGCTTGAAACAAATTGATGCACAGGTCTGGAAGGCCTGGTCCGAAGAGTCAACTGCATGGTGGCCGCCATCGATCAATACCACTCTTACATCGATCACGGGAAAGCCGGCAATAATACCCGCATCAAGCGTTTTTTTGATCCCTTTGTTGACAGAAGAAATAAATTCTGCCGGGATCGCACCGCCTTTGATCTTGTCAACAAATTCGTATCCTTTGCCGGGGTTGGGCTCTATCCGCATAACCGTATGTGCAAACTGGCCTTTACCACCGGTTTGTTTGGAATGCTTGTAGTTGGAAAGCACTTCGTTTGTCATGGTCTCCCTGTAAGCAACAGCAGGTGCACCGACATCTACTTTCACTCCAAATTCATCCTGCAGGCGGTCCATGATAATCTCCAGGTGTAGTTCCCCCATGCCTGAGGCAATAGTTTCCTCTGTTTCATGATCGAAGCGGACATTAAAAGAGGGGTCTTCATTGGAAAGTTTTGCCAGTGCCTCCCCAAGCTTACCCTGGTCCTTATGGGTTTCCGGGGAGATCATCAGTTCGATAACAGGTGGTGGAACATGGATAGACTCAAGAAGCAATACGTTGGACGGATCACAGAGTGTGTCTCCGGTCTTGGTAACCTTCATTCCTATGAGTGCAACGATATCGCCTGCACCGGCTTCCCGAATCTCTTCCCTGTCCTTGGCGTGGATCCTGAAGATCCTTCCGATCCTTTCATTCTTTTCTTTCGTGGAGTTGAATATCTGCATACCACTTTTCAGATGCCCGGAAAAGATCCTGATGAAGGTCTGTTGTCCGACGTATGGATCATTGATCAGCTTAAAGGCCAGGGCAGAGAACGGTTCGTGTATACTCGGGTTCCTTGTGTAGGATTTTTCCTCATCATCTATGTCCATGCCTACAATAGCTCCCACATCCACAGGGGAGGGCATATAATCAACTACTGCATCCAGCAATAACTGTATTCCCTTGTTCTTGTATGCGGCACCGCAGAATACCGGGGTGATCATAAGCTTCAGGGTTGCATCCCTGGCTGCTGTTTTGAGCATCTCTATCGGTATTTCCTGGTCGTCGAGGTATAATTCCGCGATCTCATCATCGAAATCAGCAAGCTTTTCGATCAGATTTGTCCGGGCAATTTCAACATTTTCAGTGTATTCGGCCGGAATCTCGATCTCACCCCGCTCAAAATCAATAAAAGTATATGCCTTCTTTTCAATTATATCGATGGTGCCCAGGAAATCATCCTCAGCACCCATGGGAATCTGGAATGGAACCGCATTGGCATCGAGGTACTTGTTCATTTGGCCTGCAACCTCCATAAAGTCTGCGCCTGAACGATCCATCTTATTGATGAAGCCAATGCGTGGTACCCTGTAGCGGTCGGCCTGGTTCCAGACGGTTTCACTCTGGGGTTCAACACCACCAACGGCACAGAATACGGCAACCATCCCATCGATCACGCGAAGCGAACGCTCAACCTCGATGGTGAAGTCGACATGCCCGGGGGTATCAATAATATTGATCTGATTGTCGCCCCATCTGGTTGAAATTGCAGCAGATGCAATGGTAATGCCCCTTTCCTGTTCCTGCTTCATGAAGTCCATGGTTGCCTGTCCGTCATGAACTTCCCCCATCTTCCGTGATGCCCCTGTGAAAAAGAGCACCCGCTCGGTGACTGTAGTTTTACCGGCATCTATATGTGCAGCGATCCCAATATTTCTGAGTTTTGATAATGTCATTGTAATGATCTGATTTATTGATTCTTAAAAATAATATTTTGCTGATTATCCAAATCTTGGTCGAAAATGTCTGCAAAGGTACTATTTCCCCGGATGTGAATATTAAAAAATTGTTAAAAGATGTCGAAATATTCTCTATTACTGGTAATTAATACCTCTGAATGCCATTTGTTCAAAAAAAAAATCCCGCCGGAGAAGCGGGATTTAAAGTCTTGATGAAGCCAGCTTACTAGTGGCAAACAATAAGGCCGTAGTGAGCAACAGTATAGCCGGGCTCAAATTCATAGCATTCGATCTCGATCTTATATTGTGCCGTGTAGCTTGGCGTAACCGTGACAATGGCAGTTGCATCAAGGATATTCAGATTCTAATCCTTTTTTATTTCAAGGGTAAGCGCCCCGCTATCATAATCAACCACCCTGAGAATATAAGTATAGTATCCTGAACGCAGCATTTGTTCACCGGCATAATCATTTGGAATGAGGAAAAAATCCTTGCCGTCGATCTGTAAGCGCACATAAGC
>DAOVZP010000277.1 GCA_030635045.1 Bacteroidota bacterium
ACCGTCTACTGCCTACTCAGTCAATTATTACCAACCATTTGCACACCAGATATTACCATTTATCAACGGTATACTACTATCCGTGCAAAAGATTCATATATTGCATACTCATATAAAAACCATTCACCAACAAACTAAAGCCATGAAAAAACTATTTTATCTTCTCTTCTCACTCAGCATCCTGTTTATGTTGGGCTGTACTCAGCAAAAGGATACAGAACTTAGCCTTGATTACGAAAAGTATTCCCTTTCCAACGGTCTGGATGTGATCTTGCATGTCGACAAGTCAGATCCCATTGTGGCACTTGCGGTGCAATACCATGTCGGCTCAAACCGGGAGGTACCGGGCAGAACAGGCTTTGCCCACCTGTTCGAGCATATGATGTTCCAGCGCTCTGAAAATGTTGGTGAGGATCAGTTCTTCAAGCTGATACAGAATGCGGGGGGTACGCTCAACGGAGGAACCGGAAATGATGCCACTACATATTTTGAGGTGGTTCCAAAGAATGCCCTTGAACTAATATTATGGCTCGAATCCGACAGGATGGGCTACATGATCAATACAGTAACCCCGAAGTCGTTTGCTATCCAGCAAAATGTTGTACAGAATGAAAAACGGCAAATGGTAGATAACCGGCCATACGGCCATACCCGTACTGTGATCGCCCACAACTTTTATCCGGCAGGACATCCATATAGCTGGACGGTTATCGGGGAGATGGAAGACCTTACAAGCGCAACCATTGAAGATGTAAAGGAGTTCCATTCAAAATTCTACGTTCCTAACAATGCTACGCTTGTCCTGGCCGGTGACTTTGAAATTGCCGAAGCCAAAAAGCTGATCGATCTGTATTTCGGTGAGATCCCGAAGGGAAATGATGTTCCTGATCCCGATCCTATTCCTGTTAAACTGGAAGAAACCAAAAAATTATATCACGAAGATAATTTCGCCCGTGCAGCACAATTCCGTATGATCTGGCCCACTGTTGAGGAATATAATGACGATGCTTATCCCCTCTCCTATCTTGCTGAGCTGTTCTCAAGCGGAAAAAAAGCGCCGCTGTATAAAGTCCTTGAAAAGGAGAAAAAACTGTCGTCGAGCCAGTACGCATACAATGGCAGCCAAGAGATCGCAGGCACCTTCAATATCGGTGTAACTGCCAATGAGGGAGTTAGCCTGCAAGATGTGGAAGAAGCCGTTTTTGAAGCATTTCAGATGTTCGAAGAAGAAGGCTTCACCGAAGAAGATGTTGACAGGATCAAGGCCAGCCTCGAAACTAATTTCTATAACGGTATCAGCAGTATTCTGTATAAGGCTTTCCAGCTTGCCAATTATAATGAATATGCCGGTGACCCGGGATATTACAAAACGGATATAGCCAGGGTGAAAGCCGTTACAAAAGAAGACATCCTGCGGGTATATGATAAGTATATCAAAGACAAACCATTTTTCGCCACCAGTTTTGTCCCCAAAGGGCAATTGGATCTGATCGCCGACGGCTCCGTATCAGCAGGTGTTGAAGAGGAAGATGTTATGAATGCCACGGAGGTGAACATGGATGAAATTGAGGAAGTAGAGATCGTGATGACCCCGACTGAGTTTGACCGCTCAGTGCAACCGACGGATGGCCCGGATCCTTTGCTTTCCCTGCCCCTGATCTGGTCTGACCAATTATCGAATGGGATGAAAGTTTATGGAATAGAGAACCGGGAGCTGCCTCTTGTGCAGTACTCTATTGTACTGAAAGGTGGCCACTACCTCGACACACCCGAAAAGTCAGGTGTCGCCTCATTGCTTGCCACCATGATGATGGAAGGCACACAGAACAAGACCCCACAGGAGCTTGAAGAAGCTATTGACAAGCTGGGTGCTTACATCAACATGTATGCCTCAAACGGATCGATCACGCTGAGCGTGAATACACTTGCCAGGAATTATAATGCTACCCTGGCACTGGTAGAAGAGATCCTGCTTGAGCCCAGGTGGGACGAAGAAGAGTTTGAGCTTGCGAAGACAGCAGTGGTGAACAGATTGAAAAGATCAAAGGCAGATCCCAGTTCTATTGCAAGAAACACATTTATAGAACTCGTTTATGGTGATGAGCACATTTTCTCTACCGGATCGCGAGGGACTGAAGAAAGTGTCGAGGGTATTACCATTGATGACCTGAAAGACTATTACAATGCAAATATCTCCCCGGCAGTAGCCGCCTTCCATGTGGCAGGCGATATCGGGGAAGCCAAAGTACTAAGCTCACTGAACGGACTTGCAGAGAAATGGGAAACAAAAGAAGTTACTTTCCCCGAATACAGCTACCCCGAAGCTATTGAAGGGTCAGCAGTTTACTTTGCCGATGTTCCGGGAGCCAAACAATCAGTGATCTATATTGGTGCTCCCTCGATAGCCCGTACTGATGCTGATTTTTACCCGCTTACTGTGATGAACCATAAGCTGGGCGGCTCATTCAACAGCCATGTAAACATGATGCTAAGGGAAGAAAAAGGTTATACCTATGGTGCACGCACTTACTTCACAGGAAGCTACGTACCGGGG
Source organism: Bacteroidota bacterium (assembly GCA_030635045.1). Classification (GTDB taxonomy): domain Bacteria; phylum Bacteroidota; class Bacteroidia; order Bacteroidales; family B18-G4; genus B18-G4. The sequence goes on from DAOVZP010000277.1 coordinate 2,555, forward strand.
TACTTTCTTGCCTCTTCCAGCGTCCGCTCATCTGCCACTGAAGAATCGGCCCATATCTTCAAGGATCTGATGGAAGCATACAGGGATGGTATCACAGAGGAGGAAATGGACTTTACCAGGAATGCACTTGTTAAATCCAATGCCCGAGACTTTGAAACGCTCAGGTCATTGCTCCGCATGCTGCAAAATATCAGCATGTACGAACTACCCTTCGATTACATAAAAGGCGAAGAAGAGATCGTACTGAATATGGACCTCGACCGGCACAGGATGCTTGCACAGAAGTATATCGATCCTTCAAAAATGTATTATGTGATCGCCGGCGACGCCGAAACACAGATGGAAGCGCTGGAGAGTTTGGGGTTTGGTGAGCCGGTTTTGGTGGAAGTTGAGTAGGCGGTAGGCTGGGGGCTGGTAGCTGATGGCTGGGAGCTGGTAGCTGATGGCTGGTGGCTGTAGGCTGGTGGCTGTGTGCTGATTTATTATTTCTTGATTAGTTTGATTACCAGGCTGGTTTGGTCTGTGGTGAGCCGGCAGTAGAAGAGGCCGGGAGGCAGACTTTCGGTTGTCCAGCTATAACGGTAGTGTCCTGCAACCTGATACTGATCCCGTATTATCCCGGCTTGCTCACCGAAATAATTGAGTATTTCAATTTTTATATTGGCCGGACTTGTCAATTCATACTCAATTGTGAGAGAAGCTTGAACCGGGTTTGGGTATACCTGAATACCTCCAATTGAAGTGTGTTCTTCAATATAAATTCCCTCGCATGCATTCAATACCTCCTGGTAGTTATTACAGCCGGTATCATTACTGTATATGTTATAATCTCCATTAGGACTGATAAGGTAGTCGCATATACTCTTAACGGCACAATCTGAAAGCTGGGGATTCTCAATAATTTCTATATTAACAATGGTACCGGGCTCAATATTATCAATGCC
>DAOVZP010000249.1 GCA_030635045.1 Bacteroidota bacterium
ATTTCAGGGTGATCCTAACATAGAATATGCGGAACCCATCCCTGTGAACTATAAATGTGAAGTGCCAAATGACGAGATGTATGATGATATGTACCATCTGCCAAGGATAATGGCCGAAGAGGCCTGGGATATCCATAAAGGCGAGAATGGGCCTGAGATCGTCATCGGTATTGTGGATGATGCAGTCGATTGGCGGCATAGCGACCTCGTGGACAATGCATGGGAGAACCTTGGTGAAGATTTTGATGGTGACGGGCACGTAATTGAATTCAACGGATCGGAATGGATTTTTGACCCGGACGACGAAAATGGCATCGACGACGACGGCAATGGCAAAATTGATGACTTCGTCGGGTGGGACTACATCAATGAATTTGAGGAACAGGATAATGACCCGACACCAAACATGCCCTCCATTGATCATGGCACCCATTGCATTGGCATTGCAAACAGCAGGACAAATAACATCCTGATGGTAGCCTCTATTGCCTGGAATGTAAAATTTGTTACCGCCAAGGTCTGTAATGATGGAGACCAGTATTTTGATTATGACCCCTACGAAGCCCTCGTGTATATTGCTGAATTAGGTGTGGATATTATCACCAATAGCTGGACGAGTGGTTATTCCCAGGCGAACCATGAAGCCATTGCGTATGCCCAGGGCCTGGGGTGTATCATCGTTGCAGCTGCCGGGAATTATAGTGATGAAATACTGATGTACCCGGCCAGTTATCCGGGAGTTGTTTCCGTGGCTGCCACAAGCCAATGGGATTATATAGCTTCCTTTTCCTCTTATGGCATTGGCATCGACGTTTGTGCACCGGGAGTAAATATATTAAGCCTGAAACCCAACAATTTAACACAACTCATGTCAGGCACTTCAATGGCAACGCCACTAACAGCCGGATTTCTGGCGCTGGTTAAATCATATTACCCTGCCTGGCCCAATGAAATGATCATCAATCAGGCATTGGGAACAGCCGATGATATTGACAGCATAAACCCATCAATGGCAAACAAACTTGGCTACGGCAGGATCAATGCTTATCGTGCCCTTACTGAAACAAATGTAAGCACACAGCAGGAATTAAGATTAACCATCAACAATACTGCAGCAACTGATGAGAATGGCAACGGTATCTTCGAACCAGGAGAACTGATGTACATGGGATTTGAAATAAGGAACTTCTCTGTTGGGCTCGATACAACACCTGTAACATATACACTGTCTTCAAGCAGCCCGTATGTTACCATTGTTAGTGATGAAATTACTGTAAATGTGCCCAGCGATGATTATTTGTGGGCCGACAGCGCATTTCAATTTCAGATAAGCCCGACAATTGATTCTGTGAGGCTTATAACTTTTGAGATACATGCAGAATCAAGCCTGCCCATTCCGCTTGAGAATGACTGGCCGGTAGAGATACTCGTTAACCAGAGCGGTTTACTCGTCTTTAATGGTATAGGAACAGGAAATTCTTACAGTGGTGAATATATAAGAGACTTCCTGCTTGATGAAGGACTGCCGGTATACTACACCGAGCAATTCCCACCTACTTTAAATGGATTTGATGCTGTGTTTCTCTCTTTTGGCAACTATGGTATTACACTAAGTAATGGTACGTATATAAGTTTAGAAATGACTGAAACCATAATTGATTACCTGTATTCAGGTGGATTTCTTTACGAAGATTGCGGATCATTCTTTGGATCGATGGCCTATTTTGAATATGCTAACCTGGAAGAAATACAAGACCTGTGCAGTGTTGATACTGTAGTTACCCCAATGGAAGAAAACAGTATTAACTTGCTCACCGGACTCGATGGGTCGCTTGGGTTGGGAATGGTCTTTAACGGTTCTTCACAAAGCCCGAACTATTACATTGATATCATGACCCCTGACAGCAATGGTACGGCCATGTTTGAAGAAGATGGCTATGGCATTGTTGCTGTACAGGGCGAGGGAACCTTCGGGCAAAAAACAGTATGCATGTCTTATTCCATAGAACACCTTGATGACGACACCCTGGGAACCAGTGACCAGCTGTTGGCCAGGATTGCTGAATTTTTTGAATTACTCACAGTTGACCTGGATGAGCCTGCTGAGAAAGATGCTGAATTGAGCATGAATGTATATCCAAACCCTGTTTATGATATCACTAATATTGATTATACCCTTCCGGATTTTGGTCATGTGGTAATATCCATTTACAATATACAAGGGAAAGAGGTCCTTCAGGTTACCGATGATCAGGTATTACCGGGAAAGAACAGTGTTCAGGTGAATGTTTCCACATTGTCGGCAGGCATTTATATACTAAGGCTTATATCCGGAAATGATGCAGTGATCCAAAAAATCGTAAAATACTAGCTGGCGATTTTATTATTTCGAATATCGGATTTCGACAATCGACAATCGACCAATCCTACAGTTCCCAACCAAAGGTCGTCTGCAGGACATAGTCACTGCTTGAAGCTCCTTCAATGGGTTTGTTATCGTAATTAAGTGTAAACCCCAGGTTTATAAAAAAGTCCAGTGGGAATTCATATTTCAGGTCAAATGTGAAGTCGGTTCTGAACCGGCCACTTTCCGTAATGCTCGGATATCCGTACACGCTGGTCTTCAGATCCAGATCGCCAATATCAAAAATATTATATTCAAGGCCTGCAAATGCTTCAGCACTGTTCCTGTCACTTATGGTAATATCGTTATAATCCTCATAGTTCCATGCTACTCCACCGGCGATCACAAAATACATGCGATTGGAATTCACAATATAATTTCCGATACCGCCTTTGGTCAGTGCCCTGAGGTCGAGTTTTTGTTCTGTACTTTGCAAAAAGTCGGTGCTGATCAGTGCAAACCAATCCTTGATGATAAAAAACCGGAATCCAAGGCCTCCCTCAGTACGTTTTGTACTTATCGTAACACTATCAGGTTTCTGAATACTCCTCACCGCACTAAAATACAGGTTGACCCCAATTTTGCTTGACATATACCCTGCATTCAAGCGGGCGCTGAACTGGTGGTTCTCATTGGCTTTGGTCATGGTATAACCCACTGACATTAAAAGGTCAATACGGCTTAAAAAGTTATCATCGACCGACTTCAGAAATACGATATCAATGATATTAACCGTTACCGGACCGGTATCAACATCATCGATCCTTACCTTTGCCGGATCACCTCCGGCTGTCATCAGGGGACCGTGGTATCTATCGCCATTCGACATGCTGACCAGAAAATTTCTTTCCGTATTTATATAAACAACTTTGTCCCATTCAACTTTAAAATCGCTGTCGCTATAGTCTGTTTCAATAATAATCACACCTTGTCTTAAGTCTTTTACTTCTCCTGCCAGAACCTCACCGCTTGTCATGATCAGTGAGTCGATTTGGGCATACATGCTGTTACCCATAAGCAGCATCAGGCTTAAAAGAGTCACAATTATTACTCTTGCTTTCATTTTTAAATCGTTTTTACAATCAAATGCAAAATTAGGAAAGATCAGCTTTGGTACAAGAAGCAAAAAAGGAGGCCCCAATGGAGCCTCCTAATATTACTAAATAATGTAATTACGAAAAGTCTGCTTTTTTTCGCTTTTTTTAGAACCTGAAACCCAATTCAAATTCCCATTGGTTCATTTCCAGATCGATGGTTTGTGCGGGATCGAAAGGATTCGGTCCGGAAACCTTGTTGTTCAATGCATGAGTGACTGCAAAGTTCAGTGCATGGTCTTTTATCTCTTTGGACAAACCCAGGGATTGCTTAGTGATACACAGAGGCTGGGCCAGGATGTTTAACATTACCTCAGATTCCTGGATAGGCTGTTTACCGTATGA
>DAOVZP010000047.1 GCA_030635045.1 Bacteroidota bacterium
GAGGATTCTATGATAGTGACCGGACCAATAAGAACGACAGTACTCTCAGAAGAGCACTAATGTATCACTATTATAATCCTGACCAGTCATTACAGGGTTTTTCTACGTTTCAACTGCTGTATTTGAAATCGATCTTTGATATGTGCCGGGATGCCAATGTAAGGCTGATCCTGATGAATTGCCCCGTTAGCCGGGAATACAGGGCTCAAATACCTGCAAAGTTTATTGAAAACTATTATGAGATTGCTGAGAAATACGAAAATGTGTTCATTGATTATCATGATTATATTGTGCCTGAAGAGTTTTATGGCGATGGCGATCACCTGAACAAGTCCGGATCCAGACTTTTCAGCCTGTATTTCCTTAATCAGAAGAAATGGGAAGATGAGGGGAATGATGAAAATTTCCATAAATAAAATCATAGCTACAATGTGGCCGGCAGGGTTCACATTGTAAACTTCATTTACAGAAAGGTATTTGCTCTGCTTAGCGGAGCTTGTTGCTCAGCCCGTCTTTCTTGCAGATCGGGCACTCAGTATTCTTCTGGGTAGAGATGTAACCGCAACGGTCACATTTGTAATACCGGAAGTACTGGGTCCTCTTGGAGGTGTTCGGTAATTTAAGTCCGAGTTTCATTGTTACGTGTTCTTCTGGGTTTGGTACAAGCATATATGCAATCCCTGTGCCATAGTTTGTAATACCCAGTTATACAGTAAATTAGGGCAGATTGTTACATCCGGAGTAAAATCAATTCCTCCGCTATCGTAAAGATTTGTAATGCAGATTATCCGATTTCGTAGAGGGAGCCCTTGAGGGATAAGCTAATTGGAAGGCAGGATGAGAATGGACTTCGAACGTGTATTGGTTTCACCGGTGTAGGTGTCGGTTGCTGTGAGTATAACCAGAAAAGTCTGGTCTTCACCGGTATTGTTATGATAGGTAAAGGAAGGTTCAAACTCATTGGAAGTAGAACCATTATGAAAAGTCCATTTATACTGATCACTATACTCTGATGTATTGTGAAAGGTGACAGTAGCCGGGGCAGGCCCTTCGTTTCCTGTATAATAAAAGCTTGCTGCCGGAAGCGTAAGCGTACCTACATTCTTTTGATCTTCTTCGTCAACTTTGGCACAAGAGCTCACAAGAAGGATACTACAGATAGCGAAAAGGCTGAGGATCTTATTCATACAATAGGTCTTTTATGCAAAAATAAGCCAAAAAATGCTGAAGTCAATGATTGATGAGTTTTCGGTCGCATTTTTTAAGTTAACGGTAGATATTTATTGGAGAAAATCGTTTCTTTGTTCCGGATATTCTGATCTATACTATTTCTCAGGAAATAGCGTTTATGGATAAACCTTTTCTGCACTAATGAAACGAACGCTGTTTTTCATTGTATTTCTGAGCCTTTCCCTGGGTGCGATGTCACAAGCACCCAAGTACAGCAATGAATTTCTGGCTATTGGTGTTGGCGCCCGTTCGCTTGGAATGGCAAATGCCCAGACGAGTATCACCAATGATGTTACTTCAGCTTACTGGAACCCCGCCGGACTGGCAAATCAGTCGTCAGATATACAGATAGGCCTGATGCACAATGAGTATTTTGCAGGCATTGCCAAGTACGACTATGCTGGCTTTTCAATGAGGCTTGATACGGCTGCCACCATCGGCGTATCTGTGATCAGGATGGGTATAGATGATATACCTAACACCATTAACCTTTACGATAATCAGGGTAATATAAACTATAACAGGATCACAAAATTTTCGGCGGCTGATTATGCGATGATGTTCTCCTATGCCAGGAAGAGCAAGATCAAAGGCCTTAGCTATGGCGGGAATGTGAAACTTATTTTCAGGCAGATCGGCAGCTTCGCGAAAGCATATGGCTTTGGACTGGATGTAGGCATACAATACAGAACAGGGAAATGGCTTTTTGGGGCTATGGCGAGAGATATTACCACGACATTCAACGCATGGACTTTCGATGTTTCAGAAGACATGAAGGAAGTGTTTGAAGCCACAGGCAATGATATCCCTGAGAACTCCCTGGAGATCACCCTGCCGAGGTTGAACCTGGGTGCGGGACGATATTTCAGGATCTCGAACAACATTTCTTCACTGGTAGCCCTCGACCTTGATATGACCTTTGATGGCAAAAGAAATACCCTTATCAAATCCGATCCGATCAGTATAGACCCCAAGCTGGGTGTGGAATTCGGCTTTAAAGATATTGTTTATTTACGCGGTGGGATCAGGAATATCCAGGAAGAAACTGATTTTGGCGACAAAAAAAGCATCACCATTGAACCCAACTTCGGGGTAGGGGTGAAGATAAAAAAAATGATTTCTATCGATTATGCCCTCACCAACATCGGGGATTCATATTTCTATTCAAACGTTTTTTCCCTCCGGATCGACCTGGATCGCAAATAGGCCTATCTTTCTTATCTTTGATGAGTTAATCCTGTTCTCATATGAATGATTTCAAGCCATACCCTTTTTCATCTACCGGCATTGCAGCACGACTAGACAAGATACTTACCCGCCAATTAATGGATGATGAGCGAAAGCAGGCCCTGCACCTCATCCTTAGTGCCATTGATCTTACTACCCTCGAGGCTACCGATACAGAAGAGAGGGTTTCGTCCTTGTGCAAACAGGCCGCTTCCTTTGCCGGCCGGAAACCGGATGTGCCAAACGTTGCAGCTGTATGTGTATATCCGCCATTTGCCTCACTGGTAAAGAGGGAGTTGAATGGTACTGGCATCAAAACTGCCTGCGTGGCAACGGCTTTTCCTTCAGGGCAATCACCACTCCCGGTAAAGCTGATGGAGGTTTCCTATGTTGTTTTAGAAGGTGCTGAGGAAGTCGATATGGTGATCAGCAGGGGGAAATTCCTGGAAGGAAAGCATCAGGAAGTGGCTTTTGAGATCACCGCAGTGAAAGCAGCCTGCGGCGAAGCACACCTGAAGGTGATCCTCGAGACCGGAGAGCTGAAAACGGTGGAAAATATAAGGAAAGCAAGTGAATTGGCGTTGCTGGCAGGAGCCGATTTCTTAAAAACATCTACCGGAAAGATACAACCTGCAGCAACACCGGAAGCTTTCATTGTAATGCTGGATACGATAAAAGAATTTTTTACCGGTACCGGTAAAAAGGTAGGGATAAAAGCTGCCGGAGGAATTGCTGATGCTGAAACAGCCCTGCAATACTATTTGATTGTAAAAGAAGTGCTTGGAGATGAATGGCTGAATAATGACCTTTTCCGTATCGGTGCCAGCCGCCTGGCTGAAAATGTTTTCGATGAACTTTAAGGTATCCCTGTTGTTATATGTAAATATTGATAGAGTCGATAAAAGTTTTGTGCATGAAAAAATTTACATATCTGATCCTGTTTCTTTTCCTGGTTAATATTTCGTTTGCCCAAACTCAGCTGGACACGGCTGTTAATTTCTCCGTGAAGGATATCCATGGCAACACTATTGAGCTTTTCCCTATGTTAGATGAAGGCAAGCTGGTAGTAATCGACTTTTTCTCTACAACCTGCGCCCCTTGTGTTCTTTATGCCCCGGAGGTACAGGCGTCATATGAGGATTTTGGAGAGAATGGCAGCAATGTATATTTTGTGGGCATATGCTGGGGCGACGATAATAACGGTGTTGCTTATTTTGATTCCATTTATGGCCTTACTTTTCCATCTGTGAGCGGAAGTCAGGGTGGTGGTAATACTGTTCATAATAATTTTCTGGTGCAGTCAGTACCAACGGTGATCCTGATCGCCCCCGACAGGGAGATACTTGAACAATATATCTGGGAGCCAACCCGGGAAAACCTGAATGCAGCCATCATTGCTGCCGGCGGTTCCATGGTTGGTATTGATGATCAATTTGCCGGGACTGAAAACGGGCTGTTTGTATACCCCAATCCTGCCACAAGCAGGGTCAATGTTCAATTTGATGTTAAGGAAGCTTCCCTGTTCCATCTGGAGACATATAACATTCTTGGCACAAGGGTTGCTGAGTCACCGCAGATCAGCCTGACAGCAGGCAGCCATGTGATTAATACTGACCTGAACAGACTTCCCGGCGGGACATACTTCATCAGGCTTTTGCGTAATGGTCAGCATGAGGGCATGAGCAGGCTGATATTACTCGACTAGTTTATTTCTGAACTTATTTTGCCGTAACTTTACGGTATGAAAACCAAAATTATCCTGAGGATCTCAGCCAGCCTACTGCTGGATATCATAGCTGTAGTATTTATCATATTTCTGGGTGATATATCCCGGTTCATCGGGTATCCAGTATATATCCTGGATCCAATGAGGATGATGGTAATTCTTGCCATTGCATTCACGCCCAGGTGGAATGGCTGGATACTTGCCTTATTGCTGCCCCGTGTTTCTTACTTCCTCGGTGCTCATCCGACAATTATAAAAACGAGCCTGATGGCGGCAGAGCTTTTGCTCAATGTTTGGTTATTCTGGTTTCTGCTGGATAAAACGAAAATGTCGCTGCTCGCCATACTTCTCAGTATTGTATTCAGTAAAGTGGTATACTATTTGTTTAAATACCTTTGTATACAACTTGGATGGCTCAGCGGTGAACTTGTGGCTACCCCACTTGATATACAGGTGATCACCACAGTTTCATTCAGTGTATTTGTGTTTCTTGTTTTCTTGTTTAATGGTAAACCCAAAAGAAGATAGCTATGACCGGTTTTAATAAAATTGCAGCGTTTATGTTCCTGTTCTCCTTATTAATGCTTGTAGGATGCGATACAGCAGATGACAATAACCCATCACCTGTGCCTGATACCAGGGATAAATTCGTAGGCACCTGGAATGTGACTGAAAATTGCAATAAAAGCAATTACGTTGTTACCATTGATAAAGACCCATCCAATTCGGCACAGGTGCTCATAAATAATTTTGCTGATGCCAAAGCTGAACATCCCGACACAGCCATTATTGCCGGAAGCTCTATAGTTCTTTACGCGCAGGTCAATAGTGAAAATTGGTTATTAGAAGGTAGCGGCCATTACAACAGCGATGAAACTATCGATTGGGCCTATGCTTTAACGATTGGCGGCACCCAGGATAACTGTTCAGCCACCTATGTGAAAAACTAAGGGAAATGGGCTTAAATCACTCAACCCTGAACCCTGACCCCTTCTTATTCCTCATGCTCTATCTCACTTTCGATCACACTTAACCTGGTGAGTACATCTTCATAGATATCATTGATGGCTTCCAGGTCTTGCTTGTAGTAGGCCATGCTGCTATCGAATTGTTCGCGGCTGATTTCATACTGTGTGAATATGGCATGATAGTATGCCTCCCTGGCTTCTCCGATCTCATGACCCAGGTTTTGTTTTTGCCTCAGGGCAGACTCTGCCACTTCAACATCTGCAAGGATGAGAATAATTGTATCCTTTTCAATGAGATTGTCGGGTTTATACACTGTTGTATCATCATGTATTGTATAGCATGATGAGATTAGCAAGAGGCAGATACTCAGCAAAAGAAGCTTTTTTATTAAGCGGTACGGATCAGTTACCAACATCAGACAGGAATTTAATACGCATCATACGGATCTCATCTTCAGAGAACTCTTCCTCACCAAGCTCCTCAAGGGCCTCTTCAATAGAATCAGATTCGGCTTCACCGAAGTAGTCATATATTTCTTCCTGGTGATATTCGTCGACATGTTCACTGATATAATAGTTGATATCGATCTTTGTTCCTGAGGTAACAATGCGTTCGATCTCATCGAGGAGCTGGCTCAGGCTGAGGCTTTTTGCACCGGCCAGGTCGTCGAGGGAGATCTTCCGGTCAATGTTGGTGATGATAAAGACTTTAAGTCCTGACTTATTCACTACCGACTTCACCACCATGTCGTTTGGCCTGATAATTTCGTTCTCTTCTACATATAGTGCTATCAGATCCAGGAATGGCTTTCCATATTTTTGGGCTTTTCCGGCCCCAACACCCGTAATATGCTGCAGTTCATCTTCTTTTATTGGATACTGGATGGCCATGTCCTCAAGGGAAGGATCCTGGAAGATGACGAAGGGAGGCAGGTTTTCTTTCTTTGACATGTCCTTCCTTAAGTCTTTGAGCATTGCGAATAAGGTCTTATCGGCAGTACTGATCTTGTGGCTGTCAGCAAATGCTTCATCTCCATCATTCTCAAAGTCATGATCCTGGGCAAGCATAATGGAATAAGGTTTCTCAATGAAATCCTTACCTCCCTGGCTGATCTTCAGGAGGCCATAATTGTCAATATCCTTAATGAGCATCTTTCTTATCAGGGCCTGCTTGATAACAGCATTCCAGTATTTTTCATCCTGGTCGGCGCCTTTTCCGTAAATGTCAAGCTGGTTGTGCTTGTATGATTTAACGGCAGCAGTGTTCTTCCCGATCAGCACATGTACAATATGTTTGGCTTTGAACAGCTGGTTCATAGACACTATAGCCTCAAGCACGGTTTTAACATCATGACTGGCCTCTATTTTTTTCTTGGGGTGCAGGCAATTGTCACATTCATCGCAGCTTTCCTTTTCGTATGATTCCCCAAAATAATGTAGCAGCAATTTATGCCGGCAGACGGCAGACTCTGCGTAGGATACAGTTTCCTGAAGCAGTTCTTTGGCGATCTCCTGTTCTGCAACCGGCTTTCCTTTCATGAACTTTTCCAACTTCACAATGTCGTCGTAGCTGTAAAATGCGATACAGTTCCCTTCACCATCATCCCGCCCGGCCCTTCCGGTTTCCTGGTAATAACTTTCTATGCTCTTCGGGATGTCGTGGTGAATGACAAACCTGACATCCGGTTTATCTATTCCCATGCCAAAGGCAATGGTGGCCACGATAACATCCATCTCCTCCATCAGGAATTTGTCCTGGTTGGTTTTTCTTGTGATCGAATCAAGGCCGGCATGGTAGGGCAGGGCTTTGATGCCGTTCACCTGAAGGGCATTAGCCAGCTCTTCCACTTTCTTTCTGCTCAGGCAGTATACGATGCCGGATTTGCCTAAATGGTTCTTGATATAGCGGATAATGTCAGGGATCACATTCTTTGTTTTGGGCCTGATCTCGTAATACAGGTTAGGCCTGTCGAAGGATGACATAAAGACCGCGGCATCGAGGATCTCGAGGTTTTTCTGGATATCATGCTGTACCTTTGGCGTAGCTGTTGCTGTAAGCGCCATGACCGGAACCTTTTGCCCTATAGTGTTGATGATGGGCCGCAGCCTTCTGTATTCCGGCCTGAAATCATGTCCCCATTCCGAAATACAATGCGCCTCGTCAATGGCATAAAAGGAAATCTTGATGGTTTTGAGGAACTCGATATTATCTTCCTTGGTGAGTGATTCCGGTGCTACATACAACAGCTTGGTCTTTTTCTCCACCAGATCAGTTCTAACCTGGGTCAATTCAGCCTTCGAAAGGGAGGAGTTCATTACATGTGCAATGCCTTCTTCGGCACCAAAGTTCCTGATGGTATCAACCTGGTTCTTCATCAAGGCGATAAGGGGGGATATTATTATTGCAGTGCCGTCAGAGATCAGGGCAGGCAGTTGATAACACATGGACTTGCCTCCACCTGTTGGCATAATTACAAATGTATCCTTCCCATCAAGGACAGTTTCAATAATTGCTTCCTGATTTCCTTTGAAGCTGTCAAACCCGAAAATCTTCTTCAACAATCCGTGCAGTGAGTTCTCCATAGTCTCAGCCATATTCATCAAAACTTAAAAATCAATATCTTTGTAGGGCCAGAGTAAAAATTATCAGGAATAATTTTCGTTATAATTAAGCTGGAAAAGGGCATCATTTTTTGATTAAGTTTAAGAACTTTATTCCCGTTAAAACAAATATAAGCAAAAAACCTATTTTTTGAAACAAAAAAATATTAAAAAAGTGTTAATAAAATCATCAGAAGAGATTCAAAGCATTGCAATATCAACCATTGATAATGAGCTTTCTGCAGTTTCAGGCCTGAAAACTTCCATTAATATTGATTTTGTGCACTGCGTTGAACGCATCATTCAATCGGATGGAAGGGTGATCCTGACAGGTATCGGAAAGAGTGCAAATATTGCCCGTAAGATCGTTTCCACCTTAAATTCAACCGGAACACCGGCTATTTTCATGCATGCGGCAGATGCAGTGCATGGTGATCTGGGCATTATCCGTGAAGACGATATTATCGTATGTATGTCGAAAAGCGGGGAAACACCTGAAATAAAAGTTTTGGTACCCCTGCTGAAAAGCAGGAAGAACTTTTTGATCGCTATGGTTGGAAATAATTCGTCATACCTTGCAAAACATGCTGACCTGGTACTGGATACCACGGTTGAGAAAGAGGCATGCCCGAATAATCTTGTTCCAACTGCCAGCACCACCGCACAATTGGTGATGGGCGATGCCCTCGCCATGGCTTTATTATCATGCCGGGGCTTTACCCCTGAGGATTTTGCACGTTTCCATCCC
>DAOVZP010000034.1 GCA_030635045.1 Bacteroidota bacterium
CAACACATCAAGGGCAGCGCCATAGACTTTTCCCGAATGCAATGCATCGACGAGGTCTGAAGTCTTAACGACCTTACCCCGGGAAGTATTGATCAGCAGGATGTCCTTACGGAATTTTTCAAGATACTTATTGTCAACAAGGTATAGCGTTTCCTCAGTTAAGGGAACATGAAGGCTGAGAATATCGGCTTCCTCAAAGATCTCATCCATGCCGGCTTCAGTGGCATGCTTGTCTGAGAACCCCTCCTTGTACTTATCATAAGCCAGGATCCTGCAATCGAAACCGGCCAGTTTTTTCGCAAACGCACTGCCCGTATTGCCATATCCAATGATGCCAACAACCTTCCCTTCCAATTCAACACCACGGTTTTCTTCCCTTTTCCAGACCCCATTTCTTACCTCTGCATCTGCTATAAGCATCCTGTTCATCAGGACCAGGAGCATCCCCGTTGCATGTTCCCCCACAGCATTTCTGTTTCCCTCCGGGGCATTATAGCAACGGATCCCCACTGACTCCGCATAATCAATGTCGATACCTTCCATGCCTGCCCCTACCCTGCCGATAAATGCAAGGTTTTTTGCAAGCGACAACAATTCCCTGTCAAGTTGAAAGCGGCTCCTGACAATGATCCCGGAGTAATTAGCAATGATATGCTTCAAACGATCCCTGCTAAGATCATGGAAGTAATCACAGCTAAAACCGGCATCTGTAAGGCCTTGCTCCAGCGCCGGGTGATTGGTGTCAAGCAAGATGACTTTATTATTAAAAGTTTTGTTTTGCATTATCAGTCATTGATAAAATCTTCATCCCAGATAATCCCTTTCAGCAGGGATTTTAATTCCTTCCCGGCCCGGTAGATCATTTCAGCATTTTGGGGGAATTTCTTTTTAGGTTTATCCAGAATATCTTGGATCTCGGGCGGGCAGGCAAACATGTCGCCGGTGGCGGTGGCGGTTTTATTCTCAAATACCGATCGTGCAGTTACCGGCACAATAAACAAAACCTTGCCCGACTGTTGATCGATATACTTAAGCTTGCATTTGATCACGGCAGTCTTTATCTGGTAGATCTCCTTGATCTTACATTTGTTGAAATCAGGATGTTTCTTGTCCTCTTCCAGTTTGGATTTATCCTCATACGAATCTGCAAAACTGCCGGGGTTTTTATGCGAGGCTGTATACTCCTTCTCATTGACAGTACCCGGTGTAACATTCACAGTGGTAATATCGACGGCAAGGATCAATGAATAATGCTGTCCGGGCTCAGCCTTCACTACATAGTCCAGGTATTGCTTCTCCATATTTGTTAAGGCGAAGTTCTCCATTTCAGCAATAAAATCCGGTGGCAGGGTAGCATTGCTAAGGTTGTTGATCTCAAGCCTGGCCAGTGTTGCACTGCTGCCGATCGATTGCCGCAGCAGCTTCTCCACGTCCATGTATTCACTGCGCAGTTTAGTGATTATCAGCAATTCGGCATAAGCCTGTCCTGCATCTGCTTTCTTATTGGTTTTCAGGAGGCTGATGGAATGTGCATAAAGGTAGGCAACCGCATTATTACGGGCTGCCTCCATGTCTTCACTATAATCAACAGGACGGATGTTTACCATATCGCGCCGAAGTTGCTCACTAATGCGGGAAAGGAGCATATATCGATTCTGCAATTTTGCATATGCCACGAACACATCAAACCAGATCGCAGGACTGCCCGTAGCCTTCAGCTCCAACAGTGTATTCAGGTCATTCTCATTAGCCGTTTCATATGCATGCTTAAGTGAAGCATACAGATCATCTTTATTGCCCTTCCCATCGGCAAGCTTGTCGACACAAACTTCTATCGCCTTGTCGTATTCACCTTTATTAATGAGCTTTTTGGGTGATTGCGCATTAAGCAATAAAGGAAAGGCAATTACGAGAAGCAGTATATATCTCTTCATCATCGTAGGTATTACTGTTTTACAAAGATAATGCTTGTTATGGAGAAATAACCCCAAACAAAAGCGTTATTATTCGCCATAACAGCATGGAATCAGATACCAATTCCTTGCCAAAATGAATGTGTAACAAAAATTTAACGTAATTTCGTGTGTACGTTTCGAACCGAGGGAATTATGCGCATGTGGAATTATCTGGTAAGGTTGATTTTACGTAACAGGCTAACGAACCTGATCGTAATACTTTTGATAACCATATTCATGGGATGGCAGGCCACGAAGGTCAAGATGTCGTATGAGATGATGCGCATGCTTCCTGAGTCTGATACTACCAGTATTGCCTACGAAGAATTCAAAAACCTGTTTGGCCAGGATGGGAGTGTTATGTTCGTGGGCCTCCAGGATGAACGTATCTACGATCTTCAGGAATTTAACGATTGGTCAGAGCTCTCCTGGGAGATCTGCCAGATCGATGGAGTACAGGAAGTACTCTCCATCGGAAAGATCTATAACGTGGTGAAGAACGACAGCACCGGCCTTCTCGACTTCCTTCCGCTCATACAGGAAAAACCGGAGCATCAGGAAGAACTTGACAGCCTGAGGGATGTGATATACTCTCTTCCTTTTTACGATGGGCTGCTGTACAATAAAGAAAGTCATGTTACCATGATCATGGTGACCCTCGACAAGGAAAAGCTTAATACCAAGAGCAGGGTGCAGCTGATCGATGACATCAAAAACCTGATCGATGATTTCGGCGAGAAATATGAACAGGAGATGCATTATTCAGGGCTGCCTTTCATCCGTACGATCACTACCAAGATGGTGCAGAATGAATTGTATTTCTTCATCATCATGGCCCTGGTCATTGCCTCGGCCATACTGTTGCTGTTCTTCAGATCGGGGAAAGCTGTATTCTTTACCATGCTCATTGTAGCCATCACAGTAGTCTGGGTGATGGGTACCATCTCAATCTTCCAATACAAGATCACCATCCTTACCGGCATTCTTCCACCCCTGCTGGTAGTGATCGTTGTGGAGAATTGTATCTTCCTGCTCAACAAATACCATAACGAATATTTGCTGCACGGCAACAAGGTAAAGGCACTATCAAGGGTGGTCACACGTATCGGAAATGCCAACCTGCTAACCAATACCACTACTGCGGTTGGCTTCGCCGCATTCATTGTTACCGGAAACCAGATATTGACTGAATTCGGGGTGATCGCATCCATCAATATCATGTTTGCCTATATCCTCTCCCTGTTCCTCATACCCATCTTTTTCAGCTATCTCCCCCCTCCAAAGACGAGGCATACCAAGCACATGGAAAAGTCGCTGGTGGCAAGGATCATTGTAAAAGTGGTGAGCATCGTCCAAACCAGGAGGAGGATCATATATATCTGTGCAATCATAATGGTAATCGCAGGCGTCTATGGCGTTACCAGGCTGCAGACCACAGGCAACATTGTTGACGACATCTCAAAGAAAGACAAACTTTACAAAGACCTTATGTTCTTTGAGGAGCATTTTAAGGGGGTGATGCCCCTGGAGATCTCTATCGATTCAAAAACTGAGAATGGCGTATTTGCAGACAAGGGAAAAACGCTGTATAAGATCAGGCGGCTCCACAGGCTGATCCAAAAGGATTCGGTGTTCTCTAAATACTTATCGCGGCCGCTTTCCGTGGTCGATGGCATCAGCTTCCTGTACCAGGCCCATAAGGGAGGGGACCCAAAATATTATGTGCTGCCCCCGCCTGTGCAACTTGGCGAATTGAACCAGTATACAAGTAGCATGGACAGCACCGGGAACAATCCTTTCCATTCATTTATCGACAGCACCAACAGGATCACAAGGGTAAGCATACAAATGGCCAACATTGGCACAAAGGAGATCAAAATGATCACCGAAAGGCTTCGGCCTGAAATTAACAAGATCTTCCCCCCCGATGATTATGACGTGATACTCACCGGAACCAGCGTGGTATTCCTTGAGGGCAGCAGCTACCTGGTAAAGAACCTGCTAACCAGCTTATTGCTGGCCTTGGCAGTCATCTCCCTCCTGATGGCCCTGCTTTTTACTTCTGCCAGGATGATCATCATCTCCCTGATACCTAACCTCCTTCCACAGCTCATGACTGCTGCCTTGATGGGATATTTAGGCATTCCCATCAAACCCTCGACCATCCTGATATTCAGCATCGCCCTCGGGATCTCTGTTGACAATGCCATCCACTTCCTGTCGCGATACCGCTTGCAGCTTAAGCTGAACGACTGGAATATTAAGCCTTCTGTGATTGCAGCACTCAGCGAAACCGGTTACAGCATGATCTACTCGTCGGTGGTCTTGTTTTTTGGTTTTGGCATTTTCATACTATCCTCATTTGGCGGGACAGAAGCCCTCGGCTACCTGATCTCCTTTACACTCCTGATAGCGCTTCTGTCGAATTTATTCCTCCTGCCGTCGCTCCTTCTGAGCCTCGACAAGTACATTACAACAAAGCGCTTTAAAGAGCCCCTTCTCGAGATCTTTGATGAAGAAGAAGATATCGATCTTGATGAGCTGGAAATAGAGGATCTAGGCGGGCGTGGATCTGCCTCATAAGCTGCTTTTTTTTTATTGGCTTAATTCCGTATCTTTATCTCGCGAGACATTAAAACATTAAGTACTGATGAAAGGAATCATTCTTGCCGGAGGATCCGGCACAAGACTCTATCCCATAAGCATTGCAATCAGCAAACAGCTTATGCCGGTATATGACAAGCCTATGATCTATTCTCCCCTGTCTATCCTTATGATGGCGGGGATCAAAGACATCCTGATCATTTCGACACCCCACGACCAGGCAAGCTTTCAGCGTTTGCTCGGAGATGGGAAAAGCCTTGGCTGTAACTTCAGCTATGCTAAGCAGGAGATCCCAAACGGGCTGGCACAGGCTTTTGTGATAGGGGAAGAATTCGTGGGCAACGACAAGGTAGCCTTGATCCTCGGTGATAACATTTTCTATGGCGCCGGTCTCCAGACATTGCTGCAAGAGAACAATGACCCCGACGGAGGTATGGTCTTTGCCTATCATGTGTCAGACCCTGAACGCTATGGTGTTGTTGAGTTTGATGAGAACAATATGGCAATATCAATCGAAGAAAAGCCAAAGGAACCGAAGTCAAACTTTGCCGTTCCCGGTTTGTACTTTTACGATAACTCAGTTATTGACGTGGCAAAAAATATCCAACCAAGCGCACGTGGAGAATATGAGATCACCGATGTGAACAGGCACTACCTGAAAGAAAACAAGCTGAAAGTGGGCATCCTGGGAAGGGGCACTGCCTGGCTTGATACCGGTACTTTTTCGAGCCTGATACAGGCAGGGCAATTCGTGCAGGTTGTTGAAGAAAGGCAGGGACTGAAGATCGGATGCATAGAGGAAGTAGCATATAATATGGGCTTCATCGACAAGGAAGGATTGAGGGCTGTCACTGAGCCCCTGCTCAAGAGTGGGTACGGGCAATACCTGTTGAACATTATAGAATAAAAACGATAAGATACGATGTATACCTACGAAGAACTTCTGGAGAAATTCAGCCTTTCCCTGGAGAAAGAAAAATATTCAGGCAAGCCGGCTGAGTTATATGAGCCGATATCCTACATGATGGAACTGGGTGGCAAAAGGCTGAGGCCCGTATTGCTCCTCATGGCCTGCGATGCCTTTGGCGGTAACATAGAGGAAGCCATGCCCGCTGCCCTAGCTGTGGAAATGTTCCATAACTTCACCCTCGTGCATGATGATATCATGGATGGAGCGAATCTCCGGCGCGGAAAAGATACTATCTGGAACATCTGGGGGGAAGACACTGCCATACTGGTTGGCGATACCATGTTTGCAATGTCGATAGAGTACCTCCTGAAAACCAATCACGCCAGGGTTAATGAAATGCTGGCAACATTCCTTAAAGGTGCCAAAGAGGTGTGTGAAGGCCAGCAACTTGATATGAACTTCGAGGAGGCAGATAATACAACCATCCCGGATTACCTCGGCATGATCCGTCTGAAAACAGCGGTACTGCTTGCAAACTCCCTTAAGCTCGGAGCTATTATTGCCAATGCGAAAAAAGAAGACATAGAGAATATTTTCGAGTTTGGGATCAATATCGGATTGTCATTCCAGCTGAAAGACGATCTGCTCGACGTTTACGGCAGCGTAAATAAATTCGGTAAAATGCCCGGTGGGGATATTCTTTCCGATAAGAAGACCTTCCTGCTCCTGAAGACACTCACAATTGGTGAAGAAGCTGATAAAAAAACTATTGAAAGCTACATCGGTGAAGGGAAAGAAGATCCTGAACAGAAGATCATGGACATAACCGCCATCTACAGCAAGCTAAATATCGACAAGATCACGGTTACCGAGATGGAACGCCATTTCGAACGTGCCGAATACCACATCGGACTTGTCAGCCTGCCCGATGACAAGAAAGCGGAATTGATTTCGCTAGCGCAGAAGATGATGTATCGGGATCAGTAGGATAGAGGATAGAGAATAGAGAACAGAGGAACAATCGAATAGAGAACAGAGGAACAAGGAATAAGAATAAGAATAAGAATAAGAATAAGAATAAGAATAAGAATGAGAATAAGAATGAGAAGGAGGAAGGATGTTCTACATTTGGATTCTCCTGCTGAAACCAAGCCTTGGTGGCATGATATTATAAACTCTCAATTATTCACTTAGCCATCAGTTATCAGCCACCAGCCACCAGCAACCAGCAGCCAGCTACCAGCCACTATATTGTATCCATGAATTTACTACTTTTGCCACAAGCAAAAAAGTTTCAATCTTTCAATGTATTCAGTTAGCGATCTGGCGGTTCATTACTCCGGAGATTATCTCTTCCGCAACGTGTCTTTCATCATCAACAAGAAAGACAGGGTTGGGCTTGTGGGGCACAATGGTTCCGGGAAAACAACGCTGCTGCGGATACTGGCAGACTCGCAGTCGCCGGAAAGCGGAGAGGTTGTAATACCCTCCACAGCACGGATCGGGTTCCTGCCACAAGAGATGGAACTGCGCAGTGACAAGACCATCTATGATGAAACTATTGCCGCCTTTGATGAGATCCTGGCACTAAAAACGAATATTGATCAGCTGAGTAACGAAATTGCTGAGCGGGAGGATTACGAAACGCAGTCGTATCAAAAACTTATTCACAGGCTTTCCGATGCAAATGAAAAATTTCAGTTGCTGGGCGGGCAGTCGATGGATGCTGATGTGGAAAAGGTGCTCACAGGACTGGGCTTTAAGCGCAGTGACTTCAACAGGCCTGTGGCTGAGTTCAGCTATGGATGGCAGATGCGTATCGAGATCGCCAAGATCCTGCTGCGCAAGCCTGACCTCATCCTGCTCGATGAGCCTACCAATCACCTCGATATCGAATCCATACAATGGCTGGAGGATTTCCTTTCGAATTATTTCGGTGCCGTGATCCTGGTCTCCCACGACCGTGCCTTTCTGGATAATCTCTGCAACCGTACCATCGAGATCAGCGATGAGCGCATCTTCGATTACAAGTCTGCATATACGGAGTATGTAAGGCTCAGGGAGGAACGCCTGGAACAGCAACTGGCCACATATAACAACCAGCAAAAACAGATCAGGCAAATTGAACGCTTTATTGAACGTTTCCGCTATAAGAACACCAAGGCACGGCAGGTGCAGTCTAAGATAAAAATGCTCGACAGGCTTGATACCGTGGAGATTGAAGGCTTTGACAATGCAGCCATCCATTTCAAGTTCCCCCCTGCTCCAAGGTCAGGAAAGGTTGTTGTTGAATGCAGTGGACTGGGAAAAAGCTATGGCAATAACCAGGTATTAAAGAATCTTGATCTCTCCATAATCAAGGGCGACAGGGTTGCATTTGTTGGAAAGAACGGAGAGGGTAAAACCACTCTTTCAAAAGTATTCATAGGCTTGCTCGAATATGAAGGCGAACTGAAGTTCGGACATAATGTTAAACTGGCTTATTATGCACAGGATCAGGCAGAGATGCTCGACGGAAATAAAACTGTGTTCGAGACCATCGACGATGAGGCCACCGGGGATATGCGTTCCCAGGTACGGAATTTGTTGGGTGGCTTCCTGTTCTCCGGGGAAGATATCGACAAAAAGGTAAGGGTATTATCCGGAGGGGAGAAGTCGCGTTTATCATTGGCCAGGCTGTTGCTCGAGCCATCTAACTTTATGATCCTCGATGAGCCCACCAACCATCTCGACATGCGTTCCAAAGACATCCTCAAGAGTGCCCTTCTGCAATATGAGGGTACCCTTGTCATCGTATCTCATGATCGTGACTTTCTGCAGGGATTGAGCAACAAGGTGTTTGAATTCCGGAATAAAGGCGTGAAGGAATATCTTGGCGATATCTATGACTTCCTGTACTTTAAGAAGCTGAGCAACCTGCGTGAGCTGGAACAAAAGAAAGGGCATGGGCCTCAGAAGGGAAAGGAGATTTCCAGGAACAAGGAATTGTATGAACGTAGCAAGCAACTCGAACGTAGCATCCGTAAACTGAATACACAGATCTCTAAATGTGAGAAAAGGGTAGAGGAACTGGAGACAGATCTCTCTGGTATGGACAAAGTGCTCATGGATCCTGCACAACACAAAGAAGCCCTTTCAAATCCTGAAGTGTTCAAAAAATACAACTCCATTAAAATATCCCTTGAGAAAGAGATGGAGCGTTGGGAAAAACTTAGCATCGAGCTTGAATCTCTCAAAGAAGAACAGAAAATGCTTAAGAATGCCTAGTTCCTGGTGCCAAGTGCCTAATTAGAAGGTAAAGCGAATAAGTAAAAAGTAATCTGCCAGCATAAGAATCCAAATGTAAAATGTACTTCCTCATTCTTATTCTTGTTCTTATTCTAATTCTTATTCTTATTCCTTGTTCCTCTGTTCTCTATTCTCTATTCTCTATTCTCTATTCCGCCGCTATCGCGCCACAACAAGCTTCCTCACAAACCTCCCTTCTTCCGTATCTACCCTCAGCAGGTAGATGCCGGGCTCATAGGAAGAAACATCCAGGCTGGTTTGAATCTGGTTTTGCAGTTCATGGCATTGAAGGCTACGGCCGCTGTAGTCGAGCAGGCAGAGTTGGGACATCCTGACAGATGATTCCAGGTTGATCATATCCGAAGCCGGGTTGGGGAATACTTGAATAATATTGTTCTTACTATTCTCATTTATACCAGACGGTGGTGGGAAAGGAACCCAAATTTCATTGCTCGCCCCTGACTCACAACTTTCAAACACAGCAGTAACATAAAAAAAGTAATTTCCTTCCTCTGGCAAGTAATACGTATAAAAGCTATCAACGGTATGATCCAAAAGACTGTAAGGATTTATGTCATACATCCAAAACAGGTTATATCCGATCAAGGATTTTTTAAGTTTTTCTGATTTCAATAAGCTTTGAAAAACACTTTGCTTCATTGGCTCAACAGGTGGTGACCAGTACAATTCGCAAATATTTGGCCCATTAACATGATAATATAAATTTTCAGGGCTTGCACAATAATGATACACTTCAATATTATCCAAAAACCAGGATATAATTTTTGAAGAATTCTCACCTTCGGCCATAAAACGGACTTTAAATACATATCCGAGTGAATATTCTGTAATATCAACTTCAATGTTCTCCCAATCAAAACTGCCGTTGGCATTGCTGAGCTGTTCCACCCTGTTCCAGACCCCATCACTCCATACCT
This sequence comes from Bacteroidota bacterium, assembly GCA_030635045.1. GTDB lineage: Bacteria > Bacteroidota > Bacteroidia > Bacteroidales > B18-G4 > B18-G4. The sequence continues at coordinate 9,696 of DAOVZP010000034.1, forward strand.
CTACATTGAAATATGCTGTACCACCCACACTATTCTCAAAAAGGGCTCTATC
>DAOVZP010000085.1 GCA_030635045.1 Bacteroidota bacterium
CAGCCGGCCCAATGCCAGGCTGTCGACAGTGTGATAATAGAAAAATACATTGGAAGTATCTTTTGACTCGATTAGGGTATCGCACTCCTGAGCCCCAACAGGTGAAAAGACAGAAAGGCCACTCAGCAGTACGATCGCTAAGATATAAGGTAAAAAGAAAAAATACTTTTTTTCTGCCATTCCCGGTATTGGATTTGAGCTTCTGTATTACAAACGTACACACTCAACAATAATTATCAAAATATTTCTTAAAGGAATATGATAGTTGTTAAACAAAATTGCAATGATTACAATTTGCCTTTCAGGTCACCACCGTATTTAATGTCTCTCACAGGAGCATTCGGGTCATTCAACCAATCGGGGGTGTTGTCATCAGAGTTTTCGAGTTCTTCTCTTGCCTGTTCGAGTTCATCTTCGCTATAGGCAAACACCATTTCAGCTGAGATGACATGGGGCAATGCCTGCAACTTCATCAGCTTGCCAATCTCTTCATCTGTGTCTTTGCCTTCGATAGTTACAATGATCCTTCCCTTTTCATCATGCAGATGATATTCATAATCATCTGAAGACTTTATTGTATTAATAATTTCTTCCAGATATTCAGGCTTCGTCAGGACAACAATACTACTCAAATTCATGGCAATTGTTTTCAACACAAATTTAATTAATTTTCCAGATCATAAGGAAATGATCATCGGCAACTGTGGCCAATGTTTGCTTATCAATAAACTCCATTCTCGTTATCACGCTCTGATGGCCTTTTAAAATGCCGATTACTTTCCTGCTTTCGGTCATAAAAACGGAAATGTTGTTTTCTTCGCTTGCCGAAAATGCTCCAATTGATCCGTCTGAACTCAAGCCAATAGAATATACCAGGAAATTCTCCTGCAAAAAGTAATCACCGCCTGTGATTGTATTATAAACACCAACTCTTCGATCCTGCCCGGCGGTTATCACAATCCCGCTTCTGTATGCTATCTGGTATATATTATCCACATTTATTCCTGAATAATCTTGCCTGGCCTCACAATTATTCACATCAATTTTATGTACGATCCCACTCTCATCAGCAGTAAATGCATATTGTTTGTCTTCAGTCAATGAGAAGTCAGAGAATGTGTAAGGAGAAATATTTAATTCACAAATGACTTGTTTTTGCGTGACATCAAATAAGATAAGGTCATTGCTCATAAACCCCAGCAAGATGGTACTGCCGGAAACCCACCTGGCTTTTTTAATCATCATCTTATCCTTTTCCGCATTGATGATCTCCTCCTGCTTTCCGTTTTCGAATATGATGACATTTCGAAACCCATGCACACCCTGTGTAACTGAGAGGATTCTCTGAGATAACTTGTCAACGGAGAAGATCTTAGTTGGAACAGGATCTCCCATAAAGTCTTTCATAACAGGTAATTGCATGAAATCCTCTTGTTTTCCGGATATTACATTATAAGTTTCAATCGTACCGGCATCGGTTGAAAGTATGATAAGCGGATCAATAAATACAAAATCTGTAATGGCGCCGGAAGTTTTGATTTTATATAATGGATGAACCTCCTGTCCGGAAATAGTATTAATTGAAAGGCAAAGAAAAATACTCAGAATAAATCTAATCACAAGGCTCCTTCTTTTAGTACTCCACTGATGCTACCTTACGCCCTCGCCCATATTATCTTTCAGGTTCGACTGCGTTTTATCGTTGCTTTTACGATAATCGGGATCGAAAGTATTGGGGATCTCAACACTGATCTCTGCCTGTGGCACATGGCATTGTGAACAATTGAACATGGCTCCGTTAAAATGGCCCAGGTCCTGTTCGATCACCTCTCCTTCCAGTGCATCAACGCGGTATTTACCGTCTTCTTCTATTACGTATGGACGGTAGCTGGTAAAGTGCGTTTCGGGTAAAGGTATGGCATCAAATTCCGGTGCTTTGTCAGGCATATGGCAGCGTAAGCATTTATTGTCGTCGATCTTAATTGGAAGGAACCCCCCAACGCGATGGGGTATTAATGGTGGCGCATTTTCAAAAGATCGGTCGATCGTTTCACTCTCGCCTCCACGGACTTTTGAATACTCAGGCATATCGGTCAAAACCGACTCATCGCTCAACAATAATTCGTCTGACATGTCAATGTCCTCATCCTCAATCCAGGCAGCATTATCTTTGTTGCTTTCGCATGCCGCTAACACTATTACGAATATTGTTAGGTAAACAAAAAGTTTCTTCATCATTGTACCCTCCTAGGTTTTATAATTATATACTGAAAACTTTAACGCATCATCGTCACAAACTTCAACGCATCGGCCACAATTGCTGCATGCTCCTTTGATATATCCTGATTCTTCACCGATAAGGTCAAGCACCTGTATTTCATGGCATACATCCTTGCACTTCATGCACAGTGTGCATTTTTCAGCGTCGTGTTTTACTTTGATCAGTGCAAAACGGCTGCTTAAAGTATAAAATGCACCCAGCGGGCATAAGTGTCCACACCAGCCATATTCGACAAACAGCAAGTCAAATAAAAACACAGCAACTACAAAAGTCCAGCCCATCCCAAAGCCAAAAATAACTCCGCGGTGAAGCATCCCAATGGGATTTATGACTTCGAAAGCTGCTACACCCACTATGGGAGACAGAATAAGGCCCAGCCCCAATATCCAATAGCGTGTTTTTCTGTTGATCCGCAGGAAATTATCATTTTCTGAGAGCCGCCATTTTTTTCTCATCCATGTAGCCAGATCAGTCAGGATGTTAACAGGGCAAACCCAGCTGCAAAAACTTCTGCCAGCAATTAAACCATAAAATAAAAGAACTATAATTCCACCGACAATTGCATCGGTGCTCATGACAAACCCGGCTGCAAACGTTTGCAATACTGCGTGCGGGTCGGTCAGGTAAAACGATTCCAGCACATATGCCGAACTATAATTTCCCATTAAGAACTTCCATCCCCACCAATTGGCTCCCCCAAACAAAAGGAGTAAGCCAAACTGGAGAGTTCTTCTCAGGACCAGATACCTGTTTTTCTTAATAATATTATTCATCATCAAGCAGATGCTCCCAATCATTTAAGACATCCTCCGGGCTGGATTCCTTTGTTTCAGCCTTTTTTATATTTATCAGGCGCTCCTCATCGGCTTTATCCCATCCTTTTATGTAATGTTCGCCAACTTTACCTGTAGCTATCTCACGGGGCAGAACAAAAATTGCCGCTTTTTCGGTTACGCATGCATGTTCGCACAATCCGCAGCCTGTACAAATATCGGAATGAACCACCGGTTCCAGAAAGGCATGCTTGCCTGTACGTTCATTACGCTTGTATTCCAGGGTAATAGCCTCATCCATCAATGGGCAGGCCCGGTAACACACATCGCATTGAATACCCCAGTATGCCAGGCAGGTTTCCTGGTCAACTACTGCAATGCCCATCTTTGCTCTCCGGATATCCGGTTCGTCGGTATTATGTCCATCAATTTGTTTTGCAATAACTTTAACATCCAGGGCTCCACTGGGGCAAACCGGTACGCAGGGCACATCAGGGCACATATAACAGGGCACCAACCTTGCTTCGAAAAATGGTGTGCCTATTGCAGTGTGATTATCTAAAGTAGCTAATTTCAATGTGTCGTACGGACAGGCTTCAACACAGGTTCCGCATCGTATGCATGCTTTTACAAAATCTTCTTCTTCCAGAGCACCCGGTGGCCTCAATGTTAATTCCGAAGCTTTAAGCTTAATGGCAGCAGAGCCCCATAATGATCCTCCCAGGCCCAGCACACCGATACCTTGGAACAATGTTTTCAAGGCATCACGTCTTGAATTATTTTGCAGTTCGTCAGCCATTACATTGAATTTATTCAGGCTTTATATATTTTAACAGTACACTTTTTAAAGTCGGTTTGTTTCGACTGTGGGTCGGTAGCATCAAGGCATACCTTGTTGATAAGCACTTTCTCATCGAACCACGGCACATAGATCATGCCTTTTGGCATACGGTTTCTGCCGCGTGTTTCGACATGTGCTTTCACTTTACCGCGCCTTGAATCGATCCAGATCAGATCACCTTGAGCAACATTATACTCAGATGCGTCATCAGGATGCATATAGCACAATGCTTCAGGAACGGCCCTGTAAAGCTCCGGAACCCTCATGGTCATTGTTCCGCTGTGCCAGTGTTCCAGCACTCTTCCTGTACATAACCAGAGCGGAAATGCTGCATCAGGCATCTCAGGCGGATCCATATAAGGCCTGAAAAAGATCTTTGCTCTATTCGTGAGGTCCTTTTTTCCTTTCGACGGGATAGGCCCTCTCAGATCCCCCTGCAAGATCGATTTGAGGGCTTTGCCATAAAAAGCAAATTCTCCCGCATCCTCTTTTCGTGCATACGGATCATATTTTGAGTTGAAACGCCATTGGGTTTCTTTACCATCAACAACAGGCCACTTCAGGCCCCTTACCTTATGATAAGTATCGAAGTCGGCATAATCATGAGCTTTTCCTTCACCAAAAGTGCGATATTCTTCCCACAGGTATTTGTGTATAAAGAAACCATAGCCTTTCCACTCTTCGTCGTTGGTACCAATGATTTCACGGCCATCACCGGCTGCTTCCGTATTGCTGAACCCTTCTCCTATCGGATCGGGCCAGGCATACGATTTGGCCTCTTCATTAGCAAAAAGGACATCGTATAAAGTATCCTCAGGATCATAACCCATATCCCTGGCTTTATCCAGTACATCAGGCAATCCGCCCTCAAGCCCGGGAATATCTTTTGCGCCCCAAACATCTTTCAGCTTAAACCTTTTTGAGATTTCAATGTACTGCCAGAGGTCGGGCATGGCACTACCTACCGGAACAACCTGCTGTTTCCAGTGTTGAGTCCTTCTTTCGGCATTTCCATAAGCTCCCCACTTTTCATAGATCATAGCCACCGGTAAAACAAGGTCGGCAACTTTTGCTGAAACACCCGGATAACTGTCTGACACAACAATAAAATTATCCATTTTCCGGGCAGTCTTCAGCCAATGGTTGGCATTGGCAGTACCCATAAATGGATTACAGACATTAACCCAGGCAAATTTAATTTTTTCATCCTCCAGGTCGCGGAAGATCTTCATGATATGAGTGCCAACCTTAGGGTTAATTGTTCCTGCAGGTAGTTTCCATAACTTTTCAGACACTTCCCTGTGTTTGGGATTGGCCACAACCATATCGGCCGGAAGCCTGTGTGAAAATGTTCCTACTTCTCTTGCGGTTCCGCATGCTGATGGTTGGCCGGTGAGGCTGAATGCACCATTACCGGGTTTAGCTTGTTTGCCAAGCAGGAAGTGAACCATATAAGCTTGCTCATTTACCCAAACACCGCGTGTATGCTGGTTCATGCCCATGGTCCAGAACGAAACAACCTTTCTGTTTTGCTCCATATAAAGGCTTGCCAGCAATTTTAATTTAACCCTGAAAGAGGCAAGGTCTTCTTCAGGATTACCTTTGGCCAATCCGGCAACAAAATTAAGTGTATAGGGTTCCAATCCTTTTTTGAATTCTTCAAATGTGATGGCCCAATGGCCATTGGCTGAGGCACGGTGTTTCATTTCAAGTGTATCACCTTCTTTATATCCCAAATAGCCAAGGGTTACAGCTTCTTCCTTAGAAATTATCTTTGAAACCTCTTTTTTAACGGTCTGCCTCTCCAGGTCGGTAAAACCCTTATGATCGGGCTTGCGCATGCCATAGCCTGTATCTACAAAACCGGTAGCAAATTGCATGTATTTGTCGATAAAATCCTGATCCATCGACTCCGGGTTATTATACACAATTTCACGGGCGATATAATTCCAGATGGCAAGGTCGGTGTGCGGCTTAAAGATAATTTCAATATCGGCCAGGTCGGAACATCTGTTTGTATATGTCGAGAGGTTTATTATTTTAACCCTGTCAGGATCAGATAATTTCCTGTCGGTTACCCTCGACCATAATACCGGGTGCATTTCGGCCATATTCGCACCCCAGGTTACAACAGTATCTGTTAATTCAATGTCGTCGTAGCAGCCAGCCGGTTCATCGATACCGAAAGTCTGAATGAATCCAACCACTGCCGAAGCCATACAATGCCGGGCATTGGGGTCTAGATTATTGGAACGGAATCCTGCTTTCATCAGTTTGGCCATGGCATAGCCTTCCTGTACTGTGTACTGTCCAGAACCAAATACGGCAATACCTGTTGGCCCAAGTTCATCCAGGCTTCTACGCATTTGTTTTTCCATCTCATCGTATGCCACTTTCCAGGAAACCGGTTTGAACTTGCCATTCTTGCTGAAGTTCCCATTCGAATCTAAACGCATCAATGGTTGTTTCAACCTGTCGGCGCCATACATTATTTTAGCATTGAAATAGCCTTTGATGCAGTTCAGGCCACGATTGACCGGAGCGGCAGGATCACCCTTAACAGCAACGATTTTGCCATCTTTAGTGGCTAGCATGATACCACAACCTGTACCACAAAAACGACATACAGACTTATCCCAGCGCCATCCCCCTTCTGAGACGTCAGGGGCAGATGCCAATAAATTTTTAGGGATGGTCATTCCAACTGCGGTGGCGGCAGCAGCTACAGCAGTGGTTTTAACAAAATCTCGTCTGTTTATACTCATTATATTCCTCCTTGAGCGTTATTTGGAAGTTACGTGCTTAATATTTTTATAAAAATAAAAGATCAGAAGCTATGGTTGAGATGAGCAAGCATCACAAAGCACAGCTTCTGTCAATTTAATCTTTCACTTATTCGGAGTACCTTTTACGAAACTCGGAAGCAGCGGCTTTACGTCTTGCAACCTCTTCAGGATCTGTTTTCCCGATAAACCATTTGTGCATTTCACTATTCAGAATGTCATCTAACACTTCGTAAACCCTATTTGCCTGAGCATGTTTACCATGTTTTTTGGCTTCATCAATCAACTCCTCTACTTCAGGTACCATTTCCATGTAGAACCTTTCGGCAACTTCAAAGTTACCATGCCATTGTGTATAATCCGGTCCCATCATGGA
>DAOVZP010000204.1 GCA_030635045.1 Bacteroidota bacterium
GAGCCCCCCATTATGGATGGCAGCTCAAAATTCTTTGTTGAGGCCCTGGTGGAGGCCGGCTGTATTGAACAGGATGCAAAGCGGGAATACATCGAGATCGATTCCAATATCATCTACCGTGATGAGAAGAATAAGGTTGAGATGATAGCAATACCTTCCGATAAGTTCAAAGTATCGGTAATGATCAACTTTGAAACCCGTGTGCTCCCTACACAATACGCGGTACTTGAAGATATGAAGGATTTCAGGGAAGAGATCTCAGACTCCAGGACCTTTGTATTTTTACATGAACTGGAATATTTGCTGAACAATGACCTGATCAAAGGTGGTGACCTGAGCAATGCCATTGTATTTGTTAACAGGGTTGTTTCACAAGAGGAGCTCGACAGGCTTGCCGACCTTTTTAAAAAGCCGCGGGTAGATGTGATGCAGGAAGGTATCCTCAGCAATCTTGAATTGCACCACCGCAATGAGCCTGCCCGTCATAAATTGTTGGATGTTGTGGGCGATATTGCATTGCTTGGCAAACCTATCAAGGCTCACATAATTGCCCGCAGGCCCGGGCATGCTGCCAATGTTGAATTAGGAAAACTTATTATAGAACATATTTCAAAGAACAAAAAAAAGATGAACGCATCATTTTCGATTGACCTGAGCAAGGATCCGCTATATGATATTATGGACATCCAACGAATCCTGCCACATCGTCCGCCATTTCTTTTCATTGACAAGATCATGGAAGTGGGAGATGATTATATTGTGGGGATAAAGAATGTAACCATGAACGAGTCATTTTTTGAAGGGCATTTTCCGGGTAACCCTGTTATGCCGGGAGTGATCCAGGTTGAGGCAATGGCCCAGACAGGCGGTGTGCTGATCCTGCATTCTATTCCTGATCCGGAGAATTATAATACACTTTTCCTGAAAATTGAAGAAGTCAGATTCAGAAAAGTGGTCAGGCCCGGAGATACCATTGTCTTCTATAATAAACTCATGAAACCGGTAAACCGTGGAATAGCCATTATGCATGGCAAAGCCTATGTCAATGGAAAAGTAGTGATGGAAGCCAAGATGATGGCATCGATAGTAAAAAAAGAAGATACCAACGAATAACCCAAGCTGATGAATCAACCTTTAGCATACGTACATCCGCAGGCTAAAATAGCCAAGAATGTAGTTATAGAACCCTTCGTAAACATAGAAAAGAATGTAATAGTGGAGGAGGGTACCTGGATTGGCTCACATGTGACCATTATGGAAGGTGCGCGCATTGGCAAAAATTGCCGCATCTTTCCCGGTGCCGTGATAGCGGCCATCCCCCAGGACCTTAAATTCGACGGAGAGGAAACCATTGTTAAGATCGGGAATAATACTACCATCAGGGAGTTTGTGACCATCAATCGTGGTACCAAAGCCAATTATGAGACCGTTGTGGGTGACAATTGCCTGCTTATGGCATATGTACATGTTGCCCACGACTGTATCCTCGGCAATAATGTGATCCTTGCCAATGCGGCGACACTTGCAGGCCATATCGAGATTGATGATTTCGCCATTGTTGGCGGACTCGTTGCAGTGCACCAATTTGTTCAGATAGGAAAACATTGCATGATCTCAGGTGGTGCTCTGGTCAGAAAAGATGTACCCCCGTTTACAAAGGGTGCCAGGGAGCCCATATCCTATGTTGGAGTAAATTCCATTGGACTGAGAAGGAGAGGGTATAATAATGATCAGATCAGGGACGTACAGGAGATATACAGGATGATTTACCTTCGGGGTTTGAATGTTTCGCAGGCTGTCAATATTATTGAGGCAGATGTACCTGCCACACCTGAAAGAGACGAGATACTTACCTTTATCAATAAGTCAACGCGTGGCATCATGCGTGGATACAGTAAATTCCAGAAGCAAGACTAAATAAATACAATTTAATAGCATGGCAACAACGTCAGATTTCAGAAATGGATTGGTTATAGAATTCAATGGTGATTTGTTTACCATTGTAGAGTTTCAGCATGTCAACCCCGGTAAGGGTGCGGCTTTTGTAAGGACAAAACTAAAGAATGTCAAAACAGGCAAGGTGCTTCCCAATACATTCATCGCCGGGTCTAAAATTAATGTGCAAAGGGTGGAAAGGCGTGCATATCAGTATCTCTACAACGATGGAGAATCCTACCATTTTATGAACCAGGAGACCTTTGATCAGATCTTTCTTGAAAAAGAGCTTATCTCTGCTCCCGAATACCTGAAGGAAGGGCAGGAAGTGGGGATCACTTACCATACCGAATCAGAATCATACCTGGCCTGTGACCTTCCGGCCTATGTTACGCTGGAAATTACTTATACCGAACCGGGTGAAAGGGGAAATACTGCCACCAACGTTATGAAAGATGCTACCGTTGAAACAGGCGCTAACGTAAAAGTACCTCTCTTCATCAGCGAAGGTGACCTGATCAAAGTAGATACACGTTCAGGTGAATATTCCGAGCGCGTGAAAGCATAACAAAACAGCCGGAACCAAGGGAGAAAAACGCAGATCATGAAATTTTCCGAACCACAAAGCCTGAAACAGATTAGCGACTTTCTGAATGCGAAGTATATTGGTGATCCCTCGCATATCGTAAGTGGCATGAATGAGATCCACATGGTGGAGAAGGGCGATCTCACATTTGTAGATCATCCGAAGTATTATGATATGGCACTGAATTCCGATGCCACCACGATCCTGATCAATAAGGATGTTGAATGCCCTGATGGGAAAGGGCTGATCATCTCCGACGACCCATTTGTCGATTTTAATAAGCTGAGCGATCATTTTCGCCCTTTTGTACCGGCAAATGAAATGGTGAGTGCCACTGCCGAGATAGGCGAAGGCACGGTGATACAGCCCGGTGCTTTTATCGGGGAGCATGTAAAGATCGGGAAGAATTGTCTCATCCACTCCAATGCATCTGTATATGGCCACTGCATTCTGGGTGACAATGTGATCCTGCATTCAGGCAGTGTGATCGGTGCCGATGGATTCTATTTCCAGAAAAGAAAGGGTGAAACATTGAAGTTTAAGTCTGTCGGGCGTGTGATCCTGGGAAACCATGTGGAGATTGGAGCAAATTCCACAATTGACAAAGGCGTGACCGGAGATACATATGTTGGGGATTATACAAAATTTGATAATCACGTTCAGGTAGGCCACGATACTCAGATCGGCCGTTATTGCCTTATAGGCGCATTTTCCGCTATCGCCGGTGTTACCCGGATCGAAGACAATGTGATCCTCTGGGCGAGTGTACTTATCGACAAGGACCTTGTTATTGGTGAAGGAGCCGTAATGTTGGCTACTGCCGGCACCACCAAATCGCTGGAAGGCGGAAAAGTATACTATGGTGCTCCTGCCATTGAAGTTCGCAAGGCATGGCAGCAGATGGCGCTGATCAAAAAGTTACCTGAAATTTGGGAAAAAGTGCGGAATCTTTAGAAGGAAATTCTGATTTCTGATTTCTGCTATCTGATTTCTGCTATCGATTTCTGATTTCTACTATCTGATTTCTGATTTCTTCTTCGTATGATACAGATCCAGTGATACCAATATCCCAATAAATCCCCAGAAAGGTACAGATGCCTTATCTGTGTCGAGGAAGTTATTAAGGAGGCCGTGTGCAAAATATGACATCAGGCCCAGCAAGATGACAAGGCTGATAAGTTTCACTTCTTTTGAATCTGCACGCTTATACACCCTGAGCCCTGTAATGGATACAGCAATAACAATGGCAATAAAGGTGAGCATTCCCAGTACACCTGATTCTGAAAGCGGGCCAATGTATTCACTATGCGCATTACCCATGTCGCCGGCATTGGTACTGATAATGGTCTTTTCCTTTGAACGTTGATATGGCGCATATACGAACTGGTATGTACCCGGCCCCCAGCCCCAGAACGGACGTTCATTGTATAGCCTGAGAGCGCAATTCCACCTGTTGATCCGCTCCAGGTTAGATGCATCAGAAGAGATGTTGGACATGGATTGGATATGCTCTGCAAAGTCAGTTGATGAGTCTTGTTTATTGCTTTCCAGCCTGTCGATGAGCTGAAAGGAAAACATATAGAACAGGCCCGCCAGTAGTAGAAAACCGCCAAGAACCCACCTGAACTTGATCCTGAAGACAATTATCGCGTAAACCATCAATGCAAAAGAAATACTGATCCATGCTGCACGGCTGTACGAAAAGATCAGCCCAATGATAAGCAGGAAAAGAACGATAAAACTGGCAAGCCTTTGTGAATTAGTGTAACTTTTACTCAGGCTGAAACCGATAAAAAATGGTATGAACATTGCGATCACCGCACCATATGCCGTGTGGTCGTTATAAAACGGCTTCATAACCATATTGCTCGATGGCTTATCGAAGCCAGCGCCGGCGTGGTTCACCAGGGTGTAAAAAATTACAATAAGCAGTGGTATGATATATAACCAGTTAAATAATTTAATATTCTTAAC
>DAOVZP010000261.1 GCA_030635045.1 Bacteroidota bacterium
AGAGAAAGCAAAAGCATTTGGCGAAGTGGTGAAAACCGGCCGTACACATCTCATGGACGCAACACCCCTGACCCTGGGCCAGGAATTCTCCGGTTATGTTTCTCAGCTGGATCATGGCCTTATTGCAATTAAAAACACCTTACCGCATCTGACAGAACTTGCCCTGGGAGGCACGGCAGTGGGTACCGGCCTGAACACACCAGCAGGCTACGATAAACTTGTTGCATCTAAGATTGCCGACCTGACCGGTTATCCTTTTGTTACGGCTTTGAACAAATTTGAATCGCTGTCGGCACATGATGCTATGGTAGAAACATCAGGGGCATTGAAGACCCTGGCTGTTAGCTTGATGCATATTGCCAATAACCTCAGGATGCTTGCCTCCGGTCCGCGTTGTGGTATCAGCGAGATCATCTTCCCATCCAATGAACCCGGTTCCTCTATCATGCCCGGTAAGGTAAATCCTACACAGGCAGAAGCCCTCAGCATGGTGTGTGCACAGGTGATCGGAAATGATGCTGCTATCACAGCAGGAGGGATGCAAGGGCATTTTCAGTTAAATGTATTCAAACCGGTCATGGTATATAACCTGCTTATGTCGGCCAGGCTGATCGGAGATGCCTGCGTTTCTTTTAATGATAATTGTGCAACAGGCATAGAACCCAATTATCCTTACATCAAAAAGAACCTTGAGAACTCTCTCATGCTGGTTACAGCCCTGAACACGCACATTGGTTATGAGAACGCAGCTGCCATCGCCAAGAAGGCTCATGCCGAAGGCATTACACTGAAAGAGGCTGCACTTGCACTGAACATGCTCACCGAGGAAGAGTTTGACGAATGGGTCGATCCTGCAAAAATGATAGGTTCTAAATAGGATTTCTTCTTATCTTTGGGTTATGAACAGCCTGAAAGACAGCATAAAATCACTTGCATCTGAATATTTACAGGAGGTAACAGATATCCGTCGCCACCTGCACCGGCATCCTGAACTTTCTTTTAAGGAGTTTGAAACAGCAAAGTTCATTGCTGAGAAACTTACGGAATATGGCATCCCGTTTCAGGATAAGGTAGCCAGGACAGGTATTGTAGCACTGATCAAGGGTAAGGATCCGGAAAGTAGGGTGGTTGCCCTTCGGGCAGATATGGATGCTTTACCCATTAAGGAAAAGAGTGATGCTGACTATTGTTCCGTGAATGAAGGGGTGATGCATGCCTGCGGACATGATGCTCACATGGCAAGTTTACTGGGAGCAGCTAAGATACTTAATGATATCAGCGATCACTTCAACGGGACGGTGAAACTGATCTTTCAGCCCTCTGAAGAGTACTACCCGGGAGGGGCAAAGGTGATGATAGAAGAGGGGGTGCTGGAAAACCCAAAACCTGATGCCATATTCGGACAACATGTGTTTCCTGAACTTGACATAGGGAAGATCGGCATGAGGCCCGGAAAATATATGGCATCAACGGATGAAGTATACATTACCGTGAAGGGAAAAGGGGGCCATGCTGCAATCCCGGATAAGGTTATCGACCCGGTGCTGATAGCTTCCCATATAGTGATAGCCTTGCAGCAGATAGTGAGCAGAAAGTCAAGCCCGGTCATGCCAACGGTGGTTTCATTCGGAAAGATCTCGTCAGAAGGGAAGACCAATATCATCCCCGATGAGGTAAAGCTGGAAGGGATCATCAGGACCTTCAGCGAAAGTTGGCGGAAAGAAATAAAAGAGCAGATCATCAATATTTCCTGCGGGCTTGCCGAAAGTATGGGGGCCAGCTGTGAAATAAATATTGAACAGGGTTATCCTGCCGTAGTGAATGATGATGATCTTACTGAAAGGGCATGGAACTATGCTACCGAATATCTTGGCCATGATCAGGTTGAAAAGCTCGAAATGCGCATGACCGCTGAAGATTTCTCTTATTTTGCACAAAAAGTTCCTGGCTGCTTTTATCGTTTGGGTACACGGAATGAAATTAAAGGGATCACGGCTAACCTGCATGCAGCAACCTTCGACATTGACGAATCCAGCCTTGAGAACGGTATGGGAATCCTGGCATGGTTTGCTGTTTGTGAATTGAATATGAAGCCATGCTAGTTAACGGAAAAGAATACCGGACTGTTTGGATGGAAGGTGGCAGCGTGTTCATGATCGACCAGAATGAATTGCCATTTTCATTCAGGGTCATTGAAGCACATCAGTACCAGGATACCTGTCAGGCAATAAGAATAATGACTGTCAGGGGGGCAGGGGCCATTGGAGCTGCTTCAGGCTTTGCCATGGCGCAGGCTTTTCTCCAGGCTCCCAAAAAGGGCAGGGATGAATTCATTATGAATGCCCGATACGAGATCGAAGCCACAAGGCCCACTGCCAGGAACTTGTTCTATGCCACGGAGCGTGTATTTAATGCGGCTAATGGTTCATCAGAAAAAGCAGTGATCGAGGCACAGAATGTTGCTGATGAAGATGCCGGGGATTCACGCAAGATCGGTAAATATGGCAATGAGTTGATCAAAGATAATTACAACATTTGCACACATTGCAATGCCGGATGGCTGGCTTTTGTCGATTATGGCACCGCCCTGTCGCCGGTTTATCAGGCTCATAAGTCCAATAAAAGCGTTTTTGTTTATGTAAATGAAACCCGTCCGCGCGGACAGGGGGCACGGCTTACGGCCTGGGAACTTTACCAGGCAGGTATCCCACATATGATCATTCCGGATAATGCCACTGCTACCATCATGGATCAGGGGAAGGTCGACATAATGATCGTAGGTGCCGACAGGATCGCTGCCAACGGGGATGTTGCCAACAAGATAGGTACTCTTGAAAAGGCCATTCTTGCACATACCTATAAAGTTCCCTTTTATGTTGCTGCACCCACCTCAACGATTGACCTGGACTGTGGTTCAGGAAGCGAGATTCCCATTGAGGAAAGGGATGAAGATGAAGTGCTTTACCAGCATGGTATCGACAGGGAGGGAAAGTTGCATGAAGTGCTTGTCTGCTCTCCCGGCTCACATGCGTATAATCCTGCTTTTGATATCACCCCTGCCAGGCTTGTAAGTGGAATAATTACCGAAAAAGGCATTGTAAAAGCCGATAAGGAAAGCATATCGTTATTGTTTGAAGAGATCGTATAAAACCTGCATTATGGAACTTACACTTAAAGAAAAATTTGTCATTCTTGCCTATGATCCTGTCAAAGGACATAACCTTGCATCAAATTACATCGGATTTGGGATCGGAGGTGCCATCCTGCTGGAGCTTGCCGGCTTGAAAAAAATCAGCATTGAAGAGAAAAGGATCAAACTCCTTGATGGGCATAAGACCGGGGATGAACTGCTTGATCAGGCAATCGCGATCATAAGTGATTCTTCAAAACCTTACAAAGTCAAAATGCTGATAGCTAAGATTCAGAGAAAGCCATCGAGATACAAGAAGCCCATTATTAATGGATTGGTTAAGAAGCGTTACCTGCGTGAGCAGCGCAAAAGGTTTCTGATATTTACATACCGGCGTTACCCTACAGCCAACCCGGGATATAGAAAAGACCTGGTGGAATATTGCCGCAGGCTGGTATTAAGAAAAACCGAATCAGAGCCCGATATCCCTTTGCTTATCGGGCTTGCAGGTGCATGCCGCTTCTCAGGGAAATTCTTTAAGACAAAAGAGGAGCGCAAAATAGCTAAAACACGGATAAAGGAGATTGTAAAGGAAAG
>DAOVZP010000119.1 GCA_030635045.1 Bacteroidota bacterium
ACCCGCTGCCGAAGCTCAGATAACCTATCAAGGAGCAAGTTTTTTGAGGAATCAGCACTGTAATAGCTGTTTGCAAACACATAGGCCATGTCTATCTCCTGTACATCTCCCGGATGAAAGGTGAATGGGCCGCAGGAGCCCATGCCTCTTCGATCATACGGGTTCATATCCGCTTCCTCTTCAGTCCACCATTTTTCATTTTGGTTATATCCATCGTTGGGCAGAACACATTCTGTTCCCCAGTTGTAAGGATCAGTATCCCCGGGGAACATATATCGGCAGTAAGGACCTACAGCACCAGAATAAAAGTGCCCTCCACCTCCGAAGCTTACCGCGGAGTCGTCCTTCCACAGCCCTTTCATAAATTTATAATACTCCTCATGAATGGCTGGATCACCTTGAGGACCTCCACTACTATTGAAATAGGTGAATCGGGTGAGACCGTATCGTTCATCATCTACGATACCATTTCCAAAGTTCAGTCCTATCAGGCTGTGATCACAACTGCCTGACGGGTTATCGTCCAGGTCCGGATCTATGAATGGCCCAGCAAGGATAGTGTGTGATTGTGCTGGCGGGTGGTCACCATATGTCTCTGGTTCATCATTACCATCCGGATCTTCACCGTTATACACATAAAAGGAATTTCCCATCACATGGCTTCCAACACGGTCGTCCCAGGCATAGCCAAGGTCGAAATCCGTGAAAAAGCCAAAATAGGTGTCATAATAAGTATTCTCAGACCTGTTGATCAGATCATAATGTATAAATATGGTATTATCCAGGATTGAATCATCCGGGGCATCGTATGCATAGGCCATGCCATGGATCTCAACCAGCATAGGGGCTCCCTGGGACTCTCCATGATACTTAGCATCATTGGTTATGAAATACAGGCACTGCTCTCCCCTTATCAATGGGTAGTCGCCGGAATAAGGATCATAAATGCCGTCTCCATCCTGATCGAAGTATGGAGCCAGTTGTTCAGACATACCATTTCCGTCTCCATTTCCGGGCCATGTTGCTATGGGTTCTATGGGCTCGTAACCTTCCTTCCACCAATTATTGATATGGTGAGTGACCTTCCATCGGTCAAGTTTCCATATCCTGTTCCATTTCTTGAAGAAAATAGAGTCATAGTCACCTGAAAATACCGGGCCGGGTTGGATATCAATGCCTACTTGGCGGTAGCGCTCTGCGGCCACATGCAAGTAGCCCGTGTCATCAATTCCACCTATCCACAAGGTATTGCTGAATATGGTATGCTTACCACTTCCTTTCGGGGCTTCAAAATGAGGTTTGTATTCATGAATTCCTTCACCCAGGATCTCATCAATACGTGAAAATTGGAGACCACTGGCATTAAAGCCTGCATTAATATTGTTGATATTAAGGGAATCGTATGCGTGATTGTTTACTACCTCAACATATATTTCGCCCTCAGCATAAAATACTGGAGGATTTTGCATATTGGCTAATATGTATTTTAGAGTATCTCTGCCTGAACTTCTTGGGAATGGTCTGTACAGCATTACACTATCTGAATAAGTCTGAACCAATGCAAGTTCTGATTCCCAGCCCATTACCCAAACCTGATTTATATCCAGACTATCTGGTATATAATCATTACTTCGGAAGTCAACAAGGATATCCATTCCGCCCCTTGTAACTGCTGAATCTGGAAATGTCTTCGGGTAGCCGGGATTCCATTCAACATCGTAAACGATAGGGATCCATTCAGAATAGTATTCCGGGGCATCTATTTTTTGAATACAATAATAGACAGTATCTGGACCAATCTGGCAAGGTTGAGGCCGGTAAATGATAGTGTCCTCGGTGTAATCTATAGTGCTAAACGGGTAGGACATGCAATATACATCCTTGATCTCAATCGCATCTCCGTTCGGGTCATGATCATTAGCCAGGACGTTCACGAAGATGTCGGTCCAGGCCATACCGCTCCCGTAATCCGGTTCTCCAAAGGGACGATCGGGATTTGATTCAACTGTAATATATACTTCGGCTTCTTCTGAATATAACCATGGCTTGTTTTTATACCTGATCTTGTATGCAAAACTGGTATTTCCAACATAAGAGGTTTGTGCTGTAAACAGAAAATGATTGTCTTCCAGTATGATACTTGCATGCTGAGGGAAAGTGTATTCGAATATTTCTATTGTATCCCCTGATGGGTCGAGGTCATTGGTCAGGATATCAAATACTGCCATGATTCCTCCAGTGGCAATAAATGTATCGTTCACTGCAGTCGGGATATCGGGATTTTCTTCGATGATCAGGTGTACCCTGGCCTCGTTTGAATAATACTGGGTGGGCGTTTCCTTTTCTATGTTCACATAATTAAATCCGTATTCGCCCGGAGTACCATATTTCGATGTTACGGTCACATAAGATGCATCCGGTGCAATTACAACATCCAGCCTATAAGATGTAAATGACACTTCATCAACGATAAGTTCGTCACCATTGGGATCCATATCGTTTGCCAGAATGTCGAGATCTGCCGGCTCCAGGCTTTTAATGGTGAATGTGTCATTTACGGCATAGGGGACATCAGGATTTTCCAGAACATTAACATATATATAAGTATATTCTGACTCATCCAGGTACGGATGGTCATGTACCCTGTATTTCATTGAATCCCTGCCAAAGTAGTACTCAGAAACATATGTTACAATGCTATCTTCATACCAATTATCTCCGTGTTCCGGATTCCTGAGGTTCCTGATAGATATAATATCCCCATCCGGGTCGTAATCATTCAAAAGGACATTCAGACTAACGGGTACCTGGGATAGTGTTTCGGTGCTGTCAGGCAGCGCCACAGGTGGCTGGTTTTGAGCCAATAAAAATACCGGCAAAAAGAAGATGATAAGCAGTAAGATCTTTTTCACAATCAGGGTATCGGTTCTAACTGCAGCATAAGATAGCACAAAAACCCCACATGGTCAAGGAATTTTAGGAATACGGTTGACTTGGGAAAGTTAAAGGCAGCTGAACTTCGATATCAGATAGCAGAAATCTGAAATCAGAAATTATTTCTGAATTCTGATATCAAAGTTCAGATATCAGATTTCATAAGCTTGCATTAATGGGAAAGGTATCACTTTGAGATCCGGCTCATATGCTCCAGAAAAAGATCTTTCTTCCCCCGGGAGATGGGAACGGTGCTGCCGTCGATCATCTCGATGTAGCCGCCTTCGTGCCTGATATATTTCTTCACATGCTCGAGGTTGATGAGGTGGGAGTTGTGGGTGCGGAAAAAGTTGCGGTCGGAGAGGAGCTCCTGGTATTCTTTCAGGTTGCGTGAGACAAGGTGCTTGATTTCGCCTTTCAGGTAAAACCATGAATAGCTCCGGTCGGCCTCTACGCGGATGATCTCTTTGGTATTCAGATATTCCATGCCGTTTGAAGTCGGAATTGCGAGCTTCGATGGCATGGCTGTCTTCAGGTTCTCAAAGAGGGTGCTGAAATTCACGTTGCGGTTGCTCCTGGTATTCCTGGCCTCCTCAACACGCTTCACGGCTTCAATAAATTCATTTATGTTAATGGGCTTAAGGATGTAATCCACCGCGGAGAACTTTATCGCCCTGATGGCATAGTGGTTGAAGGCCGTGATAAAGATCACATCGAAATTCTTTTCAGGAAAGCCGGCGAGCAGGTCGAAACCACTCCCATGCGGCATCTCAACATCGAGAAACACCAGGTCGGGCTTTTCCTTTGTGATCACCTCAACGCCTTCAATGGCTGAATAAGCTTTCCCAATGATCTTAATATTAGGACAATATTCCTTTGCAATGGACTCGATAAAATTAACCGCATCCTGCTCATCATCCACAATAACCGTTCTGAGTATGTTAGTCATGTCACTTTATTTTGATTCCTGATTTCAAAAATCTATCCAGCTACCAGTAACCAGCAACCAGTAGCCAGTAACCAGCATTATGTTATGATCGGTATACAAATCTCAACCCTCGTACCGCAAGCTTCGCCATCATCATCTTTCATGTCAGTATAATCCACCCTCATTTCCTTCCCGTATAATGAGTTCACCAGCTTGAGCCGGGATTCGGTGATACTGGTCCCAAGTGAGCGGTGGTTCTCATTTTTGTTATTCTTTATCTCCATGGCTTTTTCGCGCCCGATGCCATTATCTTCTATGCTGCACAGTATGCAGTTTTTGTCGAGCTTCAGGCCAATGTGGATATATCCCTTGCCGTCCTTGTGCATCAGTCCATGGCCAATGGCATTTTCAACAAAGGGCTGTATCAGCATGGTCGGGATCTTGTACATATAGGTGTCTATCTCCTCATCGATCTCTATCTTCCAGTCGAACTTTTCTTTGAATCTCAATGATTCCAGCTCCAGGTAAAGCTCAAGGGCGTCGATCTCCTCATCGATAGGTATGGCCGGGTGCTCACTGTTCTCAAGTGTTTTTCTGATCAGCTTCGCGAACTTGGTCATGTAGTTATTAGATGCTATCCTGTCGTTCTGGAACACATAATACTGTATCGAATTGAGGGTGTTAAAGATGAAATGGGGGTTCATCTGTGTGCGGAGGTTCTTTTGTGTCAGCGCTGATATCCTGTGGTTCATGTCTTCCAGCCTCTGCCTTGATCTCAGGCGGCTGGTCCTGATAAAAAGGAATGCAATAACTATCACCAGGATGCTCAGGCCACCCAGTCCGAATAGAATATAATTATTCCTTTGCAGGCGCACCTGCATCAGTTCCAGTTCCTGTTCACTCTTTTCCCTTTCATATTTGGCCTGGGCCTGCAGGATCCGGCGGTTATAATCATCCGACATCAAAGTGTCATTGTAGGCAGAGTGCAGCATAAAGTTATCGTAGGCAAGCTCGTACCTGCCCATATTGGCATACATAGCACTGATATCCTTGTAAAGCCATGCGAGGTTATAAACATCATTGGTTTCACCGGAGACTTCAATACTAAGTGTGTAATATTCAATGGCCTTTTCAAAATAATTCCAGTCGCGATAGATATTGCCAATGTTTCCGAGGCAATTAGCGATCAGTTGCTTGTTTTTTATTTCTTTTGATATCTCAAGGTCTTTGAGGTATAATTCCAGGGATTCTTCCAGGCGCTCAAGCTGGTAATATCCCCAGGCCATTCGGTTCAGGGTGTTGGCGATCCTCAAGCTGTCGCTGGCCTTTTTTGCGAGATCGATCAGTGTCGAATATGTTTCAATCCCTTCTTCTATCCTTCCGTTTTCACGTTTTACATCGCCCAATCGTGAGAGGATGGTCATTATTGTGCTTTGCTCTTTATCCCAATCAACCAATTCGATGTATCGTTCGTAATATATTTCTTCCTGTGAATACTCGCGGAGGTTGTAGTATACCCTTCCCAGTCCCAGGTTTGCTTCAGCTTCAACATCTTTCATGTCCAGTTCCCTGGCTAACAGGATTGCTTTTTCGAAATCTTCAATGCTATTCACAAATTTTCCGCTCCGGTAATTAAGCCAGCCGGTGAATTTCATTAATCTTGCTTCATCCTCAGGATCTTTGCTTTTTTTAAGAATCTCGATAATAGGGGAGATCAGGCTCGCAGATTTCTTATAATCCCCTTTGCTGTCGGAGACCTTTATCATTATCAGGTAAAAATCAATATCGGGATCCGAACCGATGTTCTCAGATAATTTAATACCTTTCTCGGCGTAGATGAGTGCCGAATCGACCAGGTCATGGTCCTCATAATAGCGCGACATCTCAAGGTAGCACCTGATCCGGATGGTGTCACTTCTTTCACTCGAAAGGACATCGTAAAGACTGTCAATCTGGGTGTACGCCTGATTGGTGCAGGCTGACAATAACAGTATCGTTATCAGCCAACG
>DAOVZP010000035.1 GCA_030635045.1 Bacteroidota bacterium
AAAAAACTTCAAATTCAACCCTTCGGCTTCGCTCAGGATGACAAGGTTATATTTATTATTGAGTGGGTGTTGTCACTCAGAGCGAATTCGAGGAGCAACACTCAAAACCTCAATGATAGGCAACTCAAGCCCCCATCAAGCTTCCTGAATTCAGACATATCCAATACAATGGTGTTATATCCGGCCTTTTTGATGTTTTGCAAAGTTTCGGGAAAACCTTCCGGAACCAGCACAGTAGCATTGATCCAGAGGGAATTGGCCGCATAGGCCTCATTGTCAGGAACCGGTATGATGTCATAATGACTGAATGCAGGATGCTTACCCAACGCGTTCACCGCTAACAATGCATTGTTCTCCAGGTATGAAACTCCGGATTTAAGATGCAGCATTCCGGAAATTTCTATTATAGAGGCTGTCATGCCATGATTTTTCAGGATGTGTACCAGTTGATTGGCCCCTTCAATATTTGTCCGTTCCGAAAGGCCAATGAAATAGTGGCTGCCGGCCATCATAACATCGCCTGCTTCCAGGGTTCCGGGCGGACGGATATGTTCAATTTTATCATAAAGGCGGGTAATTGTTTCTTCCATTTCCCTTACCTCTCCACTTCGGGATGGAGCCCCCGGATTCGTGATCACTGCCACGGCCGGGGTCAGCAGGGCGGTATCTTCCACAAAAGTGCTGTCGGGGTAGTCGTTATCGGGTGGAAGGACCGTAACCTCCAGCCCGCAGGTCTCAAGCGCCTTAACGTACTTAGAATGTTGTTGCAGGGCAAGATCATAATCAGGTAAGCCTAAGCCGGCAGTGCTTATTCCTTCAATGATCCTTTTGCATGGCGTGCATACGATGGCTTTAGTGAATTGCATGACGTAAAGTTACTGAAATAAGTAGGCGGTATGCAGTAGGCTGGAGGCTGGAGGCTGGAGGCTGTAAAAATGACCAACAAATTTAAAACTCAAAACTCAAAACTCAAAACTAACTCAACACCCAACCCTCAACCCTCAACACTTCAAGGAGTTTTGCATTAAACAGGCATTTATCGTATATTTATCCCATGGAGAAGGTCCCCGACTTCCAGAAAACCCTTTTTGAACAGATACGAGAGCGTCTTCCTACTGATGCATCTTTTGTTCATGAAATTGCTGAATTGCTTAGTATCAGTTACGACAGTGCGTACCGGCGTATCCGTGGGGAAAAAGCCCTGGATATTCAGGATCTGTATATACTTGCAGATTCGTACAGCCTCTCGATCGATACCCTTTTCAGGCGTCACGGCAATAAAATTGTGTTTGATTATTTTACCCTTGAGCCCGATAAACTTGGATTAAAGGAATGGCTGGGGCTCATACTGTCCGACACCAAAAAGATAAGCCAGGGTTCGGAGAAGCAAATCATTTATGCTGCCAAGGATCCGCCTGTCTTTCATAATTTTCTGATCCCTGAACTTGCAGCATTTAAAATCTTTTTCTGGCAAAAAACACTATGCCACTTTCCGGAATTCAAAGATAAGAAGCTACGCCTGGATGATGCCGATATGGAGATCATTGATATGGGACGCCAGCTACTGTCTGTTTCAAATAAGATCCCCACTATTGAGATCTGGAATGAAGATACTTTTAACATTACACTCCGGCAGATAGAGTATTATAAGGTATCAGGCTATTTTGAGAAAGAAGATGATATTTTAAATCTTTGTGATAAACTCGAAAAGTGGGTCAACCATATTCGGAAACAGGCCGAATACGGCTATAAATTCCTTTACGGTGAGCCGGCTGAAGGGATAGAGAACACGTTTAGCATGTACGAGAACGAAGTGGTTTTAAATGATAATACCATTTTGGTAAAAAGTGATGCATCCACTACCGTATACCTTACTTTTAACACGCTCAGCCTTCTGATCACACAAAGCCCTGCATTTTGTAAAAACGTGGATAATTATTTCAATAAGCTCATCACAAAATCCCACCTGATCAGCGTATCCGGGGCTAAAGAGAGGAACCGCTTCTTCAATAAACTGTTACATATCATTGAGGAATTCAAAAAAAGGATGGAACAACAGTAGCCTCTTCTGATATTTTTATTGATTTTCCCCATCATCCATCAAATTAGTCTTCCCGATTTGTAGATTTTGCAAATCATGAAAAGTAAATGCTCCGTGATTTGCAAAAAATGCAAATTTCCCTTCTTCCCTCCCGGAGATCAATTTTGTTTAGCCGGCGTACCATGCTAATTTTGAAGTATTAAAGCTAACCAAACGCATAACATAATCTGGCTTGAAATGATTGTTTAATCAAATTCAACACAGATGAAAACGCGAATCCTTACACTGATCATTACGGTATTGATGCTATTCCCGGGACCGAAGCTGTCCGCCCAGGAGCAGGAAATTCAAACACCTGACACATCTCAATACAAGATTGAACTACTGGATGGCACGAGGCTGACAGGAAAGATATTATCACAAAATGATTCAATCCTTGTTATCAAATTACGGGATCTGGGGGAGCTTAAGATCCGCAAGGATAAGATCGATAAAATGATTCCGCTGGATGCTTCTCTCGAAATAAAGAAATCCCTGTGGTTCAAAAATCCCAATGCAACCCGACTGTTATTTGCCCCCACAGCCATTCCGCTCAGAAAAGGAGAGGGTTACTACCAGAACATTTATATCGTGGGTAACATGTTTAATTATGGTGTGATGGATAATCTCTCTATTGGTGGTGGATTTGATTTTATCAGCATGTTTGGCCGGTTTGGCGATGATGGATGGAACCCGATACTAAATTTTAATGCAAAGACAGGGTTTAAGATTTCTGATAATTTCCATGCCGGAGCTGGCGGTTTATATATAGCACAGGTAAATGAATTTTCGGCAGGAATACTATATGGATTGGGAACAGTAGGATCATATAACAACAATTTTACAACCGGACTTGGATGGGGCTTTGTTGACGGGACCTTCGAACAGAAACCATTTATTATGCTTGGCGGAATGGCAAGATGTTCCGAGAAGATATGGTTTGTATCAGAGAACTGGATCACCCCGCTTGATGCGGATGGAAAATACTATGTCGTGGTTTCCTATGGAGTAAGGTTCTCCGGGAAAAGGATGAGTGTGGATCTTGCCTTTATAAATAGTAAAGATATTATTGATGAAATCATCATAGGAATTCCATATGTGGATTTTGTAATAAAATTTGGGAAGTAAGAATATGATCAAAGAACCTAATATTAAAAAGGAGGTAAGTATGAAAAGAATTTTACTTGTGGCAGGTTTAATAATAATTATTACTTGTGCACCACATGCTCAGGAAGCGTCTATCAGCAAAAAAGTCTCATTTGGGTTCCAACTGAATCAATATCAGAAGGATTTTGGCCTTGGGTTATCTGTGACCAGCCCGTATTTTGCGCATAGCAGGCTTGCAATCCGGGTGAGAGGAAATCTCATGTACCTGGAACATCTTAAAAATGAAAATATAACATGGACACCCTATTCTAATATTTCCATTGGTGTTGTAGGTGTTACAGCTTACATTTCGGGGTTTATAAAACTTTATGGAGAGGGGGGGCTTATTACCATATTACCATCATCTGATTTCTCAAATAAGGATATGGTTTTCGGAGGATATGGATTATTTGGCTTTGAATTTTACCCCTGGCAAAAGGGTTGTTATTTTATTGAATTGGGAGGAGTTGGGACAGGTGCAACTGCTGATAAGGTCTTATCAAACCCAATTTATTCAAATGGCTTTCTGATAAGTACAGGATTCAGGTTTCATATAAAGTAAAGTGTAGAAATTAACTGAAAATTCGACAAATGGATGATTAATGAAAGGATTCAAATCATGGAAACAAAAATCATCAAAGACACCGCACTTAAGGATAAGATCCTTGCTAATGTTAAATCTGAAATTATCAGATTAGAGAAAAAACATGATAAAAAACCCGGAATCGCTTTTGTGGGCTTTATGGGTGTGCCCCTGGGCAAATACAATATCCCATTCCATGTAAACCTGGCAGAGGGGTTGGGATTTAAGGTGTTTAATGAAATCCAGCCGGATGATATTAATGAATCGGAACTGTTCAAGAGGATTGATGAACTTAACAACAATGATGAAATTCATGCTATTGTGTTGCTACAGCCTCTGCCACAGCATCTTATTCCCGTCAGGATCGTAAACAGGATCGATCCACTCAAAGAAGTCGAGGGTTTTCATCCCCAGAATATGATGAAGACACTTATGCCGGACATAGCAGAGAATTGCCAACCTATGTGCCTGCCAACGGCTTTATATGAATTATTTATAAGCAATGAGATTGAGGTCAGAAAAGATGATGAATGGGTGCTTCTGCTGGATGAAGAATTCTTTACAAACCAGCTGGTTAATATGGTTACCCGCACAGCCTTTACTAAGGCGGTACCGAAGGATTGCATTCTTACCATTATAAACCGGAAATCGCAAAAACTGATTGAACACTGCAAGAGAGCAGACTACCTGGTTGTTGTGACCAAAGAGCCTGAATATGTACAAGCTGAATGGCTTAAGCCCGGTGTTTGCATAATCGATATTTATTCAAACCTGGTGAAAGAAGTTCCCTCAAAAAAGGATCCGGGCAGACTGGTTCCGGTGATCAGGGGAGGTGTCAATGTTGAATCAGTTCTTAATACGGCAGGAGCCATTCTTCCCATTCCGGGAGGATTAATGAGCGTTGTGCTTGCAATTTTACTGCGCAATGCTCTGACATCATTTGTGACTACTTTATAAGTTAATTAACAGTATTAAAATCGACGGCAAGATTAATACTGCCCATATAGAGCCCCCGGTTACTTGAGTAACCAATTATTAAATCGTATTTATTAACCTAAAGGAAAAGAAATGAAAACAAAAAAGACGAAGACCAAAAACATGATGTCTGCATATTTTTTAGCAGGCATACTCTGCTTATCTTTTGCTTTCCTGTCGTGTACAGGACAGAAAACGGATGTGGTACAGCAGGCTTATGATCTTAGGATTTCAGGGCATGTAGATTCTGCTATTATCGTATTAAATGTTGCTTTGGAATCAGATCCGGGGAATGCTGAGGCATGGTACGAGCTTGCCCGTGCCAAACATCATGCATTACTGGCTGGTCAGAAATATGAGATCAGTGAGATTGTTGCCAATGCCTCAAAAGCTTCAGTGTTGGAGCCGGGAAATGTCATTTATGCATATTATGATGGAACCATAAAATTCCTGGATGTCTACATGGATCTTATGAGAGGCAATGAGGATGTCAAAGAAAAGATGCTTGCATCCAACGAAGCTTTTGAAAGAGCACTGGAAGCGAATGCTTGTTATGTCCCTGCATTGATCACCCTGATTGAGATCAATGCAATGCTGCCGGAGGAGATGGGAGGTGACTACACGAAAGTTGAAGCTTATGTTACACAGCTGAATGAATGCAGTCCTGTGAATGGACTGAAAGGACAGGTATTTCTCTTACCCGAAGATGCCAGCCTTGTCGAATTCTGGCAGAAAGCCTATGAGGCCAATCCTGGTGAAGCTACAGTAGTTGAGGAACTGGGCAGAGCCTGGTTAATGGAAGGAGATGTTAATAATGGCAGGAAATTTATTGAAGAAGCCGTATCCCTTGACCCGGACAAAAGCTCAGCTCTCATTGATCTTGGAAGGGCAGCAGCTATGTCTGCTATGCGGGATCCGGAAAATGCAAAATCTCTGGCCGTTGATGCCCTTGCTGCTTGTCAGCTATATCTCGATATGAATCCGGATGCCCCCGGTTCCATAAAGGCCTATGTATACCGGTTGATGGCGAGAGCCATTAAAATATCAGGGGATGAAAGTAAGGCTGAAGAATATAAAGCTAAAGCAAATGAGCTTGACCCTTTCCGTTCAAGGGCTTCCGGTTCACCGTCCGAATACTTATATGTTGCTCCGGATGTTGTACCCGAAAATACACATTATTTTTCAAGGCCTTTCTGACAGGAAACCAGCTAAGTTTCAGATAAATTATTAACCCTTAAAACCTAGAAAAATGGAAAAGAAATCGAAAGCACCCTTAGTATACGGCTATGCAGTCTGCATTGTTGCAGTTATCACTTTCCTGATATCAATTGCAGGAATCATATTTGCCGTGATGGATCTTGGTGATCCATTATATGCCGGTAGGAATTATAATAAAGTCAGCCTGGCATCATTTGAAAACTACAAGATGGACATGCTTAAATCGCCTGATGAAAAACAAGCCTGGGTTCCTGATGATGATACCCTGAAGGCAATGTATGAAGCAGAAAAAGATGATGTGATCAGGAGGGTCAAGCATGATTCTATGCGCAGCTTATATATCAATGCTGTGCTAATCATTATTTGTATTGTATTGTTTTTAACCCATTGGCGTTGGATACGCAGGGTGGGCAGGAAATACAATACGGCTTGATGTTAATACAGGGGGCTGTCTCAAAAGCCAGATATTTAAGTCATTTCGACCGAAGGGAGAAATCTATTATGCTGACTATCAGTAATACAGATTTCTCGCTAACGCTCGAAATGACCTTGAGTAGGACTTTTGAGACAGTCTCCTGTTTTTATTATGAGATATCAGATTTCACAAAGTACATATCCACAGCTCCCTTATTTTTAGCTTCAATCTTACCACGGTGGACACATTCGAACTTCTTTTTGATCAGGTTATAAGTTGTGCCGGATACATTTACTTCTCCTACCTCTCCGCTTGATTCCATCCGTGATGCAATATTCACCGTATCGCCCCAGATATCATACTGGAATTTCTTGACCCCCACGATCCCTGCTACTACCGGCCCTGTGTGGATCCCGATCCTGACCTCAAAAAACGGTTCATTCTTTCTTTCCCTGTTTTCTTTCAGCTTGAGCATAAAGTCCCGGATATCGATAGCTGCCCTGACAACATCTACAGGATTTGTTTTATTCGCTACCGGCAACCCGCCTGCACACATGTAAGCATCGCCAATAGTTTTGATCTTTTCAATATCGTAATTGGAAATAATATTATCAAAGGCCTTGAAACAATGGTCGATCTCGGCCACTAGCTCGCCGGGGTTCAAAAGTTCCGCCATACTTGTAAATCCCTTGAAATCAGTGAAAAGAACAGTAACCATTTCAAAACTTCTGGCTTTGGAATTGCCTTTTGTTTTAAGTTCTTCGGCAGTTTCTTCAGGGAGGATGTTAAGGAGAAGGTTGTCCGATTTCTCCTTTTCATCCTGTATGATCACATTTTTCTTTTCCAGCTGATCCCTGGTTTTTCTGACATAGCGATAACGATGCAAAAGAAGAAGTGCGATCAATAGTATAAAAGCTCCTGTTCCCGCAACAGAATTACGAATGATCTTTTGTCGCCTGATCACCAGTTCCTGTATCTCGGCATCTTTTGTGAGTATGTCTATTTCAGATTGTACTTTATCATCTTCAAATTCCTTGATCTTGTCAAGGGCCTTGTTCTTCTCATTGTCGAGCAGGCGCATACGCTCCTCATTGTAATTCTCATTATAGAGGTAAGCGTTCCGGAAGTCACCCATTTGTGCATAAATATCTGCCAGCCCGCTATAAATTTCGAGGAGGCTTTGTCTGGCACCAATACTGTTAGCTATGCTTTCAGCAATGGAGTAATTCTTCAGGGCTTTGTCTAATTCCTCCTGATCCTTAAAGATCTCCGCAGTGGTGATAAAATATACGAGCTTCCCGATCTCATCATTGATTTCACGGGCGATCAGGTATGACTGCTCAGCGAAGGAAAGGGCCAGATCAAGCTTTTTCATGTTCCTGTATGTGATGGCCATATTCGACAGGGTGATTGACATGTCAACCTTATTATCAAGGTCTTTTGTTATCATGTATGCCTTGGTATAATACTCCAGGGCTTTTTCATGTTCATCCAGGGAAGAATATACGGTACCGATATTGCCATAATTTTTCACAAGTCTGCTATAATCCTGAAACCTTTCATTAATATTAATTGCTTTTTCGTAATAAATAATGGCCATATCATTCATGCCCATTTCCGAGTACCTGGAGCCCAGGTTATTGTAAACCTTTGCCATGCTGGAAGAATCCCCTGACTCTTCGAATATTTTCAGGGCCTTCATGCAATAATCCAGGGATTGTTCCAACTGTCCCAATATGGAATACACGATACTGTAATTGTTGTAGATGCTTCCCTTGTCGGCTGTAAACCCATACTTGTCTGCCATTCTTAGGGCAGAATCGTACATGATAATGGCAGAGTCATACTTACCGTTCAGATCATAACTGATCCCCTGGTACAAAAGCATTTTCGGTATAACACTATAATATGAGGCCGCCAAAGCAATGTTTAGCACCCTCTTGGCTTCCACCATCGACTGGTCGGGGTCATTGTACAGATTAATATTTATGCATTGGCAAAGCTCAAAGAACACCATTGTATCGAGGCTGCCTTTTTCAAGTTCCCTGAAAAGGCTATCGCGGTATTCCACATCCTGGCCGTAAGCAAGGCCGTTCAGGTTGCTTAGTGAAACTATCACTAAAAGAAAAATGATCACTGATCTCATTTTGCTCAAATATTTACCCCGTCATATCAAAAGTAAGTATAAATGTGCAATCTCCGGGCTATGGTTCATAATGCAGTATGTATAATCTGTTGATCATGCTATATGAACAATTGAAACACCTAATCGTTTAATAATCAAAATAGAATATGCAGATCGCTTATTTGCTTTGCCGCTGTGCAATTGCTATATTTGAATAAAATTCACCTAAACCCAAAGCCTCATGAAAAAGAATTTTACAGTATTCAGCTTACTTATCATGGTGTCATTGTTCGGTATCAATTTGTACGGACAATCATATGACTGCAAAGCTGAAAATAGCCAGTTCCGAAGTGATAAGAACAATTGGGTGGTCCAGGACGCAGACAAACCCTTTAGTTCATCAGACATTGCGGAATTTGATGGATTATTCTATTATCCTATTGATTGTAAATATGTATTTAACGGCACCTTAAGCCGTAATGAACCCATGAAAATTGTCAATGTAGAGACAACTGATGGGGGCTCAGTCCAACTGTATGATTACGGGACTGTTACCTATACCGTCGGAGAAAAGAAGTATGATCTGGCCGTTTATAAGAATATCGATATGCCGGAATTCAACAATGCTAATGAAACAATATTCATTCCCATAAAAGATGGCACATCAGGGCCTGCACTCAATACTACTTTTGCCTCGGGGCGCTATCTGATCATTCAACCCCCGGCTTCCGGAAATAAGGTCATTTTGGATTTCAACAAGGCAACAAATCCTTTTGAAAATTATAACAGCAACTATTCCGCACTGATAGTTCCCTCTTCAAATGTTATACTAGCCCCTCTCACAACAGGTGAGAGAAAGTATGAAGACAGATAATTTGCAATGCGGGTATGGTGAGTGCCGAGTGCCGAGTAACGGGGAAATTAAACAATACCCCGTCCCTCGTCCCCCGTCCCCCGTACCTCATACCTCATACCTCATACCCGCATAGCAAATTATCTGTCTTCATATTTTCTCTCACCTGTTGTAAGAGGAGCTAGTATAACATTTGAAGAGGGAACTATCAGTGCGGAATAGTTGCTGTTAT
>DAOVZP010000304.1 GCA_030635045.1 Bacteroidota bacterium
GCCAAGGAAATAGTTAAAGTCGAAGCCCATGTTAAAGCCACTGATCTCACTGGTGCGTTCCGGGTTAATATTATCTTTAAGCGTTATCTTATACTTTGAATAGGCAGCATGGCCACCTATCATCACGGCAGACTTTGCAGGGATTATCACAAAGTTTGTACCTCCTCCTGCTGATTTCCAGCTGAAATCGGCGATGGTTTTATAATTATTCACATTATCTGTGAAGTTAAAACCATATAAATTGATCTTCGAACCATTACCAAAGTTGAAAGAAAGCTTACCATAAAGGTCGAGATAGTTGAAAGGAAGCCCATCTTCATTAATATATTTGTAAAAGATCTGTGACGATTGCTCCAGGTATGAATTTTTTGCAGAAAACACGAATGACGAGCTCGCCCCTCCTGCTTCCTTTTGTTTTGACATCGGACCTTCGATCATGACCTTAGCACCAAATGTGCTTGCACTGACTTTTCCTGCGAATCGCTTTTTATTCCCATCGCGGGTTGTGATATCCATAATGGAAGATATCCTTCCACCATACTCTGCTCCAAAGCCACCGGTATAAACATCAGCATTTCTCAGGATATCGGTATCAAAAACTGAGAAGAGCCCGATGGAATGGAAGGGGTTATAAATGATCATCCCATCCAGGAGCACCTTATTCTGAATGGGTGAACCACCCCTGATATAAAGCTGGCCGCCCTGGTCGCCGGTGAAAACCACGCCGGGTACAACCTGAAGGTACTGCGCAAGGTCCGGCTGTCCGCCAATAGACGGGATCGCAGTGATCTCCTTGGGAGTGACCTTGGTTACTGAAGTCTTTGTCTCAGTTCGCGCTTCCTGCCGCTCAGCTGAAATATTAACTACATCAAGTGTTACAGATGCTTTGCTAAGATAAAGATTTTGGGTAATGATTTCATCAGCTTTCACCTCCACAGCCATCGACACGCTATCATATCCAAGGTAAGTCACCATCAATGTGTATTGTCCGGGGGGTATCCTGGAGATAACATACAAGCCGTTCACATCGGAAGAAGAACCATAAGTGGTTCCCTTGAGGTAAACATTGGTAAAGATCACCGGTTCACCGGTTTCTTTTTCATATACTGAACCACGGATAGCACCAGACTGGGCAAAGGATTCCGCGCTTATGAACAATACGAGTATCAGGCAGGATAACAAGTAGGCAGTAGAGGTTCTTAGCTTCATATTAAGTAGTTATATCAGGTCAGATATTTTTTAGTAAGGTACAAAAATAGCTAAAGTTTTATTACAATATGCATTAATGCCATTCCCCGTTTGAATCAGCAAAACGATGATGATACAGATACCTCCCCCAGCTGATGGTATCGATGGTTTTCATCTTCAATTTTAATCCAAAATATGTATAATAGTACTTGCTTCCGAAAATGCCATTGCCATCATGCATATTGTTATATTCAGGGAAGAAGTGTGGGTTTGTAGGTTGTTCATAAACCTGGATGAAGTATTGCAACTCCTCGCCCGGCAGTGCAAGCATATAATCAACACCACGAGCCCTTCGCTTTACACCCGGGTCAACAGGAATTTCCTCAGAAAGATATTTATAATAAGCATCGAACAGCTGGTATAAAGTATCATCATCTGCGATCTCCTTAAAGGGATCCATTGAAGGTATCCAGTCAACATATTTGTAATATGTTTCACCACCGGCATATTCCCAGTACAGGAACCGCATGATATAATGCTCATGATCGTATGGATCCAGTGTTCCCACATAATCAGGGAGGATTTCCGCAGCATAATTCACCCGGTAGAATGCCCGTTCCCAGTAAAAGGACTCTTTCAGTGTCATACCACCCAGTACTGATGCCATCCCCCAGACTTCGTTTCTTGTTGTACGGTCGATCACACGCAGCTTATATTCACTGTCCTCGTTGATTGGGGTAGTTGTTTTGTAAACACAATTGGATGCGTTTGAAAAGAGCCCGGGCTCTTTTTGCCTGTCAATGGGCTGATATTGAACAGGATCGCCAACAAGAGAACCATTCTGATATTCCTCCAGAAACACATCAAAAGCATCAAATGGATAATTAACGGAATCGTTAACCTGCGTAAAATCATTCGGGTCGCCTGAGGTTGAATACCCCCTGTTAACCCTGAGATACTGTGCTGTGTCTTTAATATTGATCAATGCATACACAACACTGATCTCTTTATATTCGGCTATCTCAAGGTCTGTTTCACAGGAAAAAGTGAACAGTAGAAAAAACAACAGCAAGATAGAACCGGCCTTTTTCATATCAGCTATATTCAGTATAAATATTTTATCAGACCTTAGTGTTTTTTATAAGAAGGTGTGAGGTTTGGGGTATGGGGTATGGGGTTTGACCAAAAACCTCCCCATACCCCATACCTCATACCCCATACCAATTTCCACAGAAATTCTATCAGGATTGAAAAGCGATAATCGCAATCCGACATCCTTTCTTCCGGACTAAGATAACATATTATTGAAAAAGAAGACAGTAAGAATCAGTAATCGGCTGCTGCCGGTCAGTTAACGGCTTTAGTTTTTGTCGCGAAGTTTCTCAAACAGGGTCCTTTCCTCAGGCTTGAGCTTATCAGGTATTTTGATATAAACCTTAACAAACAGGTTGCCATTTACCGCTGCATGCGCATAATCCGGCATGCCCATATTTTTAAGCCTGAATGTTTTCTCATTCTGGGTGCCTGTTGGAACAGTTATGGTTACCGGGCCTTTCATGGTCTCAACAGTAAGTTTGCCTCCAAGCACTGCAGTGTACAGGTCTGTTTCCACAGTTGTAAAAAGATCATTGTCCCTTCTTTTGAACCTTGGGTCCGGAAGTATGTTTATCATGATGTACAGGTCACCCTGCTGCCCGCCTGAAGCGCCTGAACCACCTTTACCCCTTACCCTGAGTTTCTGCCCGTCCTTTACCCCTTTGCCCACCTTCACTTTGATGGTGCTGCCATTAATATCAAGCATTCTTTCAGTGCCCTGATATGCTTCCAGCAGAGTCAGGTCGAGCCTGGTTTTGTAATCTTTGCCCCTCTGGCTGCGCCTTTGCCGCGTTTGCTGATTGCTTCCTCCGAATCCCGCCCCAAAGAAGGTCTTAAAGAAATCAGAAAAGCCGCCGCCTCCCAAAATATCATCCAGATCGACCCCCTCGCCGGCAGTATAATGAGACCCGCCATACTGCCCGTGCCCATAACCCTGGTTTGCGTATGCCCCATTCTTTTCATAATGCTTCCAGTTCGCA
>DAOVZP010000298.1 GCA_030635045.1 Bacteroidota bacterium
TCCCCGAGCAGATCAGTGGCGATGAACTTCGTGAAATCGTAAAGGGCATCATCACAGAAACTGGTGCCGAAAGCATGAAAGACATGGGCAAGGTGATGGGTATGGCATCAAAAAAGCTGGCCGGACAAGCAGACAATAAGGAGATTTCTATGATTGTTAAGGAACTGTTGGGGTAGAGAAGGCCGAGGAACGAAGACCGAACAACGAACAACGGACTTCAGATTTCAGATTTCGGATATCGGATATTCCCCACACCCCATACCAAAAAAAAAGAGCGATTATCAATCGCTCTTTTTTTTTACGCTCCCAACATAAGCCGTTTAAATCCGGTTACAGTCAGATCGGCATTGGTTTCTTTTAGATAATCACGAACAATTTTCTTTCCGTCGCGCACGAACACCTGGTTAAGCAGTGTGTTGTCTTTCAGGAATTTATTGAGTTTTCCCATTGCTATCTTTTCAAGCATCTCTTCGGGTTTGCCTTGCTCGCGTGCCTGGTCTTTACCGATCTCAATTTCCTTGTCGATCACGGCCTGGTCAACATCATTCTTGTCAACTGCAACGGGATTCATCGCAGCTACCTGCATGGCCAGTTCATGGCCAACCTGTACAATCTTATCTCCATCTGCAATGCTGAGTCCGAGGACAGTAGAAAGCCTGTTCCCCTGGTGGTTGTATGCAGAGGCTAAAGGAGCTTCAGTGAATTCATAGCCTCCCAGCTTGATGCTTTCACCGATCTTACCCATCTGATCTGTCACATTTTCCTCAACGGTACGGCCATTCATGTCGAGCGCTAAAAGCTCTTCCGTGCTTTTTGGAGTTTTGGCAATGGCCAGGTCAAGTATCGACTTTGTGAAGTCGACAAAATCCTGGTTTTTGGCTACAAAGTCAGTTTCGCAGTTCACCATCACTATGGCGGCAAAGTCTCCTGCTTCATTGTTTGCTGCAAGCACAACGCCTTCACTGGCCGCCTTATCTGCACGCTTGGCAGCAATTTTCTGTCCTTTTTTTCTCAGTGTATCAATCGCTTTTTCAACATCTCCGTCGCTTTCGATCAGAGCTTTCTTGCAATCCATCATGCCTGCCCCGGTCATTTTTCGCAGGTTGTTTACTTCAGCAGCTGTAATATTTGCCATTTTCAATTAAATTAAAATGTTTTATGTAATTATTTATTTCTTTGGTTTGGTAACCGGTTTCCTGGGGCGTTTGCCACCTTCTCTTTTCTTGGAATCATCGCTGGAACCCTCAGCTTTTACAGGCGCTTTTGTCTCTCCTTCTTTCACAAGCTTTTCAGCTTCTTCGTCCTCAAGGTCTGCATATTCTTCTGCAGCAGCGGCTTCTGCTTTTTCCTTAGCAGCAATGGCTTCATCTGATTCTTCCTTGTCTTTGCGGTCTTTCTCAACTTTCCTTTCCGAAAGTCCTTCTTCAACGGCATCTACCATGATCTTCACGATCAGCTGGATTGATTTTGAAGCATCATCATTGGCGGGGATAGGAAAATCAATAAGTGTAGGATCCGAATTTGTATCGACCATTGCAAAAGTGGGGATATTCAGCTTACGTGATTCAGCTACTGCGATCTTCTCTTTAAGGATATCGACTACAAAGATAGCGGAAGGCAAGCGGTTCAGGTCTGAGATGCTGCCAAGCTGTCGTTCCAGCTTTGCGCGCTCGCGGGTGATCTGAAGTTTCTCCCTTTTGGATAGGTTCTTATATGTATCCTGGGTTAGCATCTTATCGATAGATGACATTTTCCTGACAGCTTTCCTGATAGTTGCAAAGTTTGTCAACATACCACCCGGCCACCTTTCAGTAACGTAAGGCATATTCACCCTTTTCACCTGCTCGGCTACGATCTCTTTAGCCTGCTTTTTGGTTGCGACAAAAAGGATCTTTTTACCTGACCTGGCAATCTGTTTTATTGCAGAAGCTGCTTCTTCCAGTTTTGCAACGGTTTTGTAAAGGTCGAGGATATGGATCCCGTTGCGCTCCATAAAAATATAAGGCGCCATATTAGGATTCCACTTTCTTTTCAGGTGGCCAAAGTGCACACCAGCATCTAACAATTCATCAAAATTTGTTCTTGCCATTTTTTTTATTTTTTGTTTACATTCTTTAAAAGCAATTGCCAAGTAGCATTGAGTTCAACGGTCTTGGCAATTTAGATACTAAACACGATCCGGTAACAGGTAAAATATTAACGTTTACTGAACTGGAATTTCTTACGTGCTTTTTTCTGGCCGGGCTTCTTGCGCTCAACCATCCTTGGATCCCTTTTCAGCAATCCGTTTGCTTTCAATACGGGGCGGTATTCGGGGTCAATTTTGAGCAATGCCCGAGATATAGCCAGTCGTAAAGCCTCGGCCTGGCCGGTGATTCCACCACCATCGAGGTTCACTTTAAGATCATATTTGGACTCTGTATTGGTCAGCATAAAAGGCTGCTGTATAACATATTGGAGGATAGATGTAGGGAAGTACTCTTTCCAGTCCCTGTTGTTAATAGTGAATTCTCCTTTACCCTCCTGGAGGTAAATCCTTGCAACTGCCTTCTTCCTTCTGCCTAAAGCATTAATTACGTCCATGTCTATTTATTTGTTTTTATTTTATACTCTTTAGGTTGCTGAGCTTCCTGTTTGTGTTCAGGGCCTACATAAACGAAGAGATTCCTGAACAGCTCACTGCCCAGCCTGCTCTTGGGAAGCATTCCTTTAACGGCATGCTCAACAAGCCTTTCCGGGAATCTATCCAGAACTTCTTTTGCAGTTCTGCTGCGCTGGCCGCCCGGGTATCCCGAATAGCGGATATAGATCTTATCATCCCATTTCTTACCTGTAAGCTTCACCTTCTCAGCATTGATGATAACTACATTGTCTCCGCAATCAACATGAGGGGTAAACTCAGGCTTATGTTTACCACGTAATAATTTAGCAACTTCCGATGCCAGGCGTCCGAGAATCATTCCTTCTGCATCGATCAACAGCCACTCTTTATTGACCGTTTGTTTGTTTGCACTTAACGTTTTGTAACTTAATGTATCCATTATAATCCTTAATTTTCAACTTCTGATCCTAACAACCCTTAAAAAGGGGGTGCAAAGATAGAATTAAGTTTTCTGATTACCAAAATTTATAAACAATTATTTATTCACCACGATCTTCTCATTTGCAAGCAAGTGCGACTGATCTGAAAGCGTGATAATGTATATGCCGTCAGGCAAAAATGATATGTCGAAACGGATGGTTTCACGGGCTCCGGGGATAATGCCATCAACCATCTTTCCACCATACACACCCAAGAAAACAATGCTAAGCTCACCCCGGAAA
>DAOVZP010000037.1 GCA_030635045.1 Bacteroidota bacterium
CATCAAGCCTCCACGCCTTTGCGTACAGTGAACGGCCCGGCAGAGCTATGCTGATCTTCATCCATTCCCCGTTCTTATCCAATACAGGTTTTATCGGAAGATGGGAGAAACGCTGGCGGTGATACTGCGATATCTGTTCGCCGTGCGGTGCCAGTTGCTGGTTGAAATACCCGAAGCGGTACATCAGCCCCACGCCGATCATATTCATATTTGAATCGCTGGCCTGCTTAAGGTAGTCCCCTGCCAGTATACCCAGCCCACCCGAATATATCTTCACAGATTCATGCAAGCCATACTCCATGCTAAAGTACGAGATCCGGGGCGCTGACCCTTCCGGCTTTTCCGCCATATAATCATGGAACTTCTTAAGTACAGATTTCAGCAATGACAGAAAATCCTTATCCTGTTCAAGTTCCTTGTATCGCTCCAGGGTAAGCATCTCCAGCAATGCGACCGGGTTATGGCCACGTTCCTCCCATAATTCAGGATTCACGCTTTTGAAAAGGGCCTCAGCATCACAATTCCATGTCCACCACAGGTTTCTCGACAGTTCAAAAAGGCCTTTTAGCTTCACCGGAACCTCTGCTTTTACATTAACTTTTTTCCATTTCGGATCCATGTCGCTGCCCCGGCCGGGAACATATTCACGAAGCGTGAACTGCTGTTGCTTTCCCCTGAAAAGGTCTGCACGCAGTTCAACCTTTTTAAGCGCTATCGACCATGCCTGCCTGTAATTCTCCACGAATGATTTCCACAAGGCATTCAGGGATATATCCCTTGCCTCTTTGCATGCAGCGGCATATTCCTTTTTATTCATCCCCAGGAAGGCAGACAAGGTATCACGAATATCTGCAAGCACCTCGGCATCATTGTCGTCGGTCCTGTCAGAGACCAAAACACCGGTATGCTTAACATCAAAGCCTTCATTCACCCAGGCACCAAAACCGGCCAGAGAGGTTGTTATGGTTGGAATGCTGAATGCAATGCTCTCCA
The DNA here is from genome assembly GCA_030635045.1 of Bacteroidota bacterium. GTDB lineage: Bacteria > Bacteroidota > Bacteroidia > Bacteroidales > B18-G4 > B18-G4. The sequence continues at coordinate 994 of DAOVZP010000037.1, forward strand.
ATGGAGTATATCCCCAGGGTTCGTAGTAGGAAGGAAATACCGAAACATCAAAACCAATGAGGGTATCATAATAAGGAAGGTTAAAAATGCCATCACGGCCGTCTAAATAGGCCGGCACGAAGATCACAGTCACTTTATCACCCACAGCATTGTTCAGCCCTTTTTCCCTGAACCTCGTGATACTGGGGTCCTGGTCTTCATCAAAAAGGTAATGTGATAAATATGGTTGTTCCACTTCCCCGAAAGAATGATCTTCCAATCGCCTGATCACATCCTGCCTGGGCCCGGCCTGGTTAGCAGGTACAGTAATGAAGGCGATCAGGTTTTTCGGCAGATCTTTTTTATTCAGTTCTGCCAGTGCATCAATAAAAATATCGATACCCTTGTTCTTGAACTCATAACGCCCGCTGTTGATCACCAACAGGCTGTCGCCGGGCATTTCCCTTCCGGTAACGGCTTCTGCAACAGCAAGTATTTTTTTGCGTGCTGCATCTCTTTTTTTATGGTAATCCCCCCCTTCGGGGACAAAAGTGTCTTCAAAGCCATTTACGGTGATCACATCGGGGTCTTTATCAAGAAAATGCCGGCACTCGGCTGCAGTGATCTCACTTACCGTTGTGAAGCTGTCGCATTCATTGGCAGTAATCGATTCAAGGGATTGCTTTGCCTTTACACCGAAGTCTCCGGCTATGCGGCCCGGATCATAATCTTCGAGCCGGCCATATAAAGGCAGGCCGTTTCCGGCAACGGACCTTCCCAGAACGGTAGCGTGGGTGGTAAACACCGTTCCCACCTGCGGAACATTCTCTTTGAGGTACAAGGCTCCCGTTCCGGTCATCCATTCGTGGAAATGTGCTATGATCCTGTCTGTGGCAGAGAGGTTGAATTCATAGAAGCTTTCGATCACCTTTGCTGCCGCATAGCCAAACATGGCAGGTTCAATGTAATCCCACTGCCCCGACAGGGAATCCAGTTTAAACTGTTCCCAGAGCTCGAAGAATATCCTGTCCTTCTCCCCGAATAGGGGCTTGAAGTCTACCAGGATGACCACAGGAAAGCCACTGACATTCCAGCGGCCGGTCCTTATATTCAAGCCTTCGGCGGATGCTTTTTCCCGCCAGGAAGAAAATATTTCAGTATCCTCAATAAAATCAGGGTGTTCCCTTGTCTCCATCCATACATCGGGGCCGATAAGGATGTATTTATCTCCGTAATCCTCTACGATAGTTCTTGCCTTTGTTGAGAGTACTGTGTAGATTCCACCAACTTTGTTACAAATTTCCCAGCTGGTTTCGAATATATAGTCAGGTTTTAAGATTTGGTCGTTCATATGTTTTAATAAATTCCTGCAAAAATATGTTAATTCAGGTTCTGCCTGAAAAAAGTTTTTAACACGCCTGAATGCATGATAAAATTCAAAATTTTCAGATGTTCATGCTTGTTTAACCCAGCGAATACTTTGTCGTCCCTCCATCAAGGGAATAAACCTGTCCGGTCACAAAGCCTGACAAGGGCGAAAGCAGCCAGGCAGCCAGTGTTGCAAAGTCATCAGGATCGCCGATCCTTCCAAGCGGGATACCTGAGATGGTTTGCTTTCGTGCCTCCTCAAAGGAGATGCCCTCCAGCTCGCTTTTCTTACGGAACAGCCTGTCAACGGCAGATGTATCATGGTATCCGGGGCCGATAAGGTTCACGGTGATGCCTTCAGAAGCAACTTCCAGTGCCAGGGTTTTTGCAGCTCCTGCAACGGCCATGCGCAGCGAATTGCTCAGCACGAGGTTTTCGATGGGCTGCTTAACCGTAGAGCTCTCGCTAAATAAGATCCTGCCGTATTGCTTCTTCTGAAAACGGGGTAACAGGCTTTTAACCAACTGCACTTTCCACCGGAGGATCAGCTTGTATGCTTCATCCCAATGCTCCATCCCGGTTTCTTCAAACGACATGGCAGGAGGGCCGCCGGCATTAATGAATATTCCGGAGAGCTCGCGATCACCCAGTTGTTTAAGAACAGCTGCCAGCGTATCATCATCTGTCACACTGCCACACACTGTTTCAACATTTCCGGGATGGCCGGCTGCAAGCTCCCGCAATTTATCTTCTCTTCTGGCCACAGCTATCACACCGGCACCATTATCCAATAATAATCTGGCAACAGCATTCCCAAACCCGGAACTTGCTCCTGTAACAATGAACAGCTGTCCTCCGATCTTTAAATCTATCATCTGTTATCTCCCGTGAAAAGCCTGTGCTACTTAAAGAGGTTCCTGAGTTCCTTTTCAATATTGGCGGTATATTTCTTTATGTCGGATTTCTTCACCTTTTTCAACTCATCCTGTAGCTGTTCGTACTTTTTCTTTGCACGCACACCCAGGTTTGGGATGATCCGGTCCCTGACATCCTCTCCTGCATCCTGCAGCACCACCAGTAATTCGTCCACATCGACACTGCGGAGCAATTCCTTGATCTTGGCATTCGACATGGATGCCACATCCTTGAGGCTCATCTCACTGACTTTTGCATCCTTCACCTTCTTTTTCACCTTTTTTCCGATATCAACAGTCTTATCCTTCACTGCCTTGCCCAGCTCTGCCGCCTTATCGATGGTTTGATCCAGATTTTCCTGAAAAGATGATCCCTGGCATTCTTCATCCACCCTGATCATGAAATCAGACAAGACGTTCATATAGTTGATAAATGCCTCGTATGGCGTTCCATAAGGGTTGAAGTATTTATGCACATCACCGTCGGAGAACCACTTGGTACACATATAATAGAAGTGGTCGGATGTTTGCAGATACCTCCAGTCGCGGATGATATCAGGATCCGTGCAATGGTCCAGTTTATGCTTGATCGAGTACAGCTTGTCGAAGGCCTCATCCTGCAGCTCATTCCCAAGCCATGCGGTAAGGTCCCTCTCCTCATCAGCCCATGATATGGGATAAGGTACATGTACAGATGATACAGGCTGCAGCTTCTCAGCAAGTTCGGAAGGGGTATTGAAAGTAAAATCGGAATGTGAAAATACTCTTGCAGGCAATGCACGCATGAAGTCGAAGATGCCGGTTTCCGGCCACTGGTGTTCACCAAAGGTTTCATAATCCATAAAGAGGTTGACAACCTCTTCCTTCGGATCGATCTCATTCAGCCAGCCAACGAACTTTTCAGTTGTTAACGGCCAATCGCCCCAGCTCTGCTCCGAGAACCTGAAGGCAATGTCGTCGCTGAGCCTGAAATTTTTCAGCAACAGCTTGAGTTTCGGGTTAATGGCGTTGGCATACATATAGTTAGGGCTTTTCCAGCCCAGCACATGCTTAGCTCCTTCGGTAAGCATCAGCTTGAACCCCATTTCCGATACCATTGCGCCTATTTCATCAGAGTATATCAACTCAGTGTTCCTGAAAGTAGTGGGCAACTGTCCGAAATGCTGCTCCACCTTCCTCTTATGCATCTCTACCTGTTCAAAAAACTCTTCTTTGCTTTTTAATGCTGCCAGGGCATGCCCGTATGTTTCAGCGATGAATTCAACATTACCAGTTGCAGCCAGTGCCTTATAGCTATCTAGCACATCCGGTGCATATGCTTCAAACTGGTCGATGGCTGTCCCGGAGATGGAGAAACTCACCTTAAAAGCTGAACCATACTCATTGATAAGGTCGAGCAACAGCTTGTTCATGGGCAGATAGCACTTGTCGGCCACCCTGCGCATGATAAACCTGTTCTGCTGTTCATCATAATAATGATGGTTAGAACCGATATCGAAAAAGCGGTAGGTCCTCAGCCTGTATGGCTGGTGAACCTGGAAATAAAAACAAATTGATCTCATATTCTTTAATCTTCAAATATCTTATAAAACACTTTCATACACTTCTTTGATCTTCACAGCGGCATTTTCCCATTTCAGGTTATCCACTTCTTCCTTGCCGTAACGCCTGAACATCTTCGACAGCCCCTCATAATGCAGCAGGCCATAGATAGAATCGGCCATAGCATCCACATCCCAGAAATCGATCTTCAGGGCATGGACAAGGATCTCTGAAACGCCTGATTGCCTGGATATGACCACGGGAACATTCGACCGCATCGCCTCCAGTGGGACGATCCCGAACGGTTCAGAAACCGATGGCATCACAAAGACATCACTCAGCCCAAACATATGGTCAACATCATCACCTTTCAGGAAACCCGTAAAGTGAAAGCGGTCGGCCATCTTCAGCTCAGCTACACGCTTGATGATCTTGTTAAGCATGTCGCCACTTCCGGCCATGACAAAACGCACGTTCGGGTCTTTGTCGAGCACTTTCCTTGCAGCTTCAACAAAATAGTCGGGGCCTTTCTGAAAGGTTATCCTCCCAAGGAAAGTCACCACTTTATCCTTCACGCCACGCTGATAATTCTGATCCGGCTTATCGCTGGGTTCAACGGCATTATAGGCTGTGAACACCTTATTGGGATCGATACCATAACGTTCGATCACGATCTTACGGGTCATGTTGCTTACCGCGATCACACGGTCGGCTTCTTCCATGCCACGCCGTTCCAGGTCATAAACATTCTGATTTATATTTTCACCGGAGCGATCGAACTCAGTGGCATGCATATGCACTACCAGGGGTTTCCCGCTCACGCTCTTTGCTGCAATGCCTGCGGCATAAGTAAGCCAGTCGTGGGCATGGATCACATCAAAGTCGCTGGTAGCAGCCACAGCAGATGCTATGAGTGCATAGCGCTTAACCTCATCCATAAGGTCAGTGCCGTATTTGCCTGAGAATTCGAATTTCTCGGAAAGCACGCTGTCTTCGCTTGTGATCGATTCCAGTTCTTTTGCCTCCATGATCCTCCTGAACTCCTCAGGCCCGACATAAGGGATAAGGTTGGAACCAATTTCCATATATGTGATGCGCTGCCAGTATTCTTCGTATTTCTTATCCTTGAAATCGATGATGATATCACTGGCATTGATAAGCCTGACGGCTTCCTGGTCTTCATCGCCATATGCCTTGGGAACTACGAACAGCACTTCCACGTCATGCTTCATCAGGCCCTTGGTCATGCCATAGCAGGCTGTGCCCAGCCCCCCTGTAATGTGTGGAGGGAATTCCCAACCGAACATTAAAACTTTCATCAGCCGATTAATATGTTAAGGGTTATCATTTTCTTTTCCTGTTGTATTTTTTTATAAGTGCATGGGTGCGTAAGAGTTCTGATACGCTCCATGCCTGTGAGATAGTGCCTCCCGGAAGGTGTGGCGGGTCGCCGTCATACACTTCCGAAACAGAGCCAATGCCTGCTTCTGTCATCACCGGTTCAAATCCGTTGTAAAGGCCTTTGATATAATGAACGCCCTCCTTGCCATGTATCCTGAGGTATGCCTCGGCAAAATGTCCAAACAACCAAGGCCAGACCGTCCCCTGGTGATAAGCCCGGTCGCGTTCGGCCTGGCTCCCGAAGTATATTCCTTTATAATGAATATTCTTGGGAGATAAGGTTCTGATCCCGCGGGCTGTAAGCAATTCTCCCTGAACCACATCGATAACTCCCATGCAAATTTCTTCTCCAATAGCCTTGTAGGGCAGGGATGCTGCAATGATCTGGTTCGGGCGTACCGACCAGTCGGCGCCTTCACCATCAACATAATCGGCCAGATAGCCACGTTTCTTATCCCAGAAAGTACTTATGAAAGAAGCCGGGATCATCTCAGCTACGGGTTCCCATTTCTTAATAAACTTTTCGTCACCTGCTGCTTCAGCCAGCTCCATGCTAAACCTGATGGCATTGTACCAGAGTGCATTGATCTCTACAGCTAATCCTATACGCGGGGTTACAGGCTTGCCATCGACCACGGCATCCATCCAGGTAAGGGCATGGCCCTGTTCACCTGCCCATATCAACCCGCTGTCCTGCATATGGATATCAAAATCGGTTCCCTTCCGATAGCCATCGAGGATCATTTTCATTTTCCGGCCATATGTGCTCCAGATCGTTTTCTTTTCCCCTGTATATTCAGCATATTGCTGTAACGTCCAGAAGAACCAGAGAGGTGCATCGACGGAATTATATGCTGAATCACTGCCTTCACCGATATTTGGAAATAACGGGCCTTTCAGGTCGTCAACCATAGCGTCGATCACTGCCTTGCAGGTTTTGGGATCGTCATTGGCCAGGGTCAGCCCGGGCAAAGCAATGAAGGTATCCCTTCCCCATCTGCCAAACCAGGGGAAACCGGCAACAACCCATGTCTTATTATCACGTTTGATGATGAATTGCTGAGCAGAATTCCTGAGGCAATTCTCAAAATTATCACGTGGGGTGCGCTTCTTTACTTCCGCTGTGAAAGCCCTCTTAATGGCGGCAGGAGTCACTTCTGATGTGCCTGCGCAAAATACGATGCTTTCACCCTTCTTAATATCGACTTCAAAAAAGCCCGGCACGAAGAGGTCTTCCTGATAATCATAACCACGCTCCATCTCCTCATGGTATTCAATGTTATAATACCACTCAGGATTATGTACGTACTCTACCTTTTTGGAGAATTGCATGAATAGCGGAGTGTATCCGTTATACAGACGCATACTAATGCCATTGGGCACCTTGCGGTGCTTGTCATTGATGCCGAAATTAGCTTTCGACAGCCTGTGTATATTCCTGAATGCCAGGAAAGGGTTGAAGCGCAGCTTCGTGGGGGAATTCGCATCCTCAAGGGTATACCTGATCATGATCCTGTCGTGCGACTCGGCGAAAATTAATTCCTTACGGAGCAAGACACCGCCTACCCGGTAGAGTGCATTCGGAATAGGCTCCGTATTGAAGTCCCTGACATACTTATGCCCTCCCGGGTTGTAAACGCCACCCGGATATTTATGGATACCGAGATTAAAGCTTGCATCATTCTGGACAACCACCTCATCCATATTTGACAGCAGGACGTGGTTCTCATTGTCAATCCCCGGCTGGGGAGTCACAAGCAAGCCATGATACTTCCTTGTGTTGCAACCGATAATGGTACGGCAGGCATAAGCACCTGCACGGTTTGAACGGATCAACTCCCTCTTGAGGGAATATCCAAGATTAATTAACTGGTTTTTATCAAATTCGATGTAACTCATTTCTATAACAATTGCCTGATTTCTACGTGATCAACAGGCTGCAAAATTAGGCTTTTTTTATCCGGTATAAATAAATATTAAACATAATTAACATAAAATTAATAAATTGGTACACACTAAAGTAAGATTTAGCACAACGGGCAAAATAATTTATAACCATAGAAAATGAAGAAAAGAATTCTGTCTCTCTCAATCATCTTTTTTGCGATCCTTTTGCATGCCTCAGCGCAATCCACGGAAAAAAAGCCAATTTCCCACAAGGATTATAATCACTGGAAGGCACTCTCGAACAGCCAGATAAGTAAAAGTGGCAATTTTGTCATTTATGGGATATATCCCCAGGAAGGGAATGGCCACCTCTGGATGTATGATGTTGCTAATGATGCATACAACAGCTTTGACAGAGGCCGGGAGGCGGTGTTATCCCCCACAGAGGACTTCCTTGCATTCAAGATCACGGCGCAATGGGATACAGTCAGGAAAGCAGAACTTGATGGCAAGAAAGATGACGAAATGCCAAAAGACTCACTCGGAATTTACCTGATCGGTGCCGACAGCCTTTTCAAGATTGCAAACATGAAGTCATTTAAGGTACCGGAGGAAGGAAACTCCTGGTTAGCATGGTTACTGGAAAAGGAAGAAATTGCTAAAGATACAACCACCGCTGACACTTCTGCAACAGCGGAAAAAGAAAAAGCTGACAAGAAAGAGAAGAAACAGGAAGGAAAAACCATGGTGGCATACCATCCCGGCACGGAAGAACAGGCTGCATTCGATCATGTTACCGAATACAGCTTTTCAAAAAACGGGAACTTGCTGGCATTTATAACTACGAGGAAAGACAGCATCGACTCTGTTTTTGTCCATTATATGGTTTATCCCGGCATACAGTCGCAGCTGATCTATGCAGAGCCGGGATATGCAAAGAAACTTGTTGCCGATGAGCAGGGCCGGCAAATGGCCTGGCTGTTTTCTGCCGATACAGGCAAAGTCAAAATATATGATCTTAGGCTGTGGGAGCTGAACAAGAACAGACAGAAGATCGCCGTTGACACCAATGCATCAGCCATGCCTGAGGGATACTGCGTATCGGAGAACGGCAAGATCTACTTCTCGGAAAACGGTAAAAGGCTTTTCTTCGGCACAGCAAAAATACCGGAAGAAGAACCCGAGGATACCCTCATCAAGAATGAAAAGGTAAGCGTTGATATCTGGAACTGGAAGGATGACCGACTCCAGCCGCAACAACTCAAGCAACTAAAATATGACAAAAAACGGCCATACGACGCAGTTTATCATATCCCTCTTGGAAGAATGGCGCAACTGGCAGATGAAGAGGTCATGCGCATCAACATGGACAGGAAGCACAATGGGCCTTACGCACTTGGGCTTACACGTAAACCATATTACCGTGAGAGCTCATGGGATGCCGACGGATACCAGGATGTATACCTGATAAATATGG
>DAOVZP010000161.1 GCA_030635045.1 Bacteroidota bacterium
CGTGTTTTTAACGTCCTCGGAGAGGTGCAATACCGCAATGGATACACACCCTCAGCGGATGGCAGCATGCTTGAGCAGGTAGATCTTTCCGGCCTGGCCAAAGGCATATATTTTCTCCAGATTCATGCGAATGAAGCATTATTGACTACTGAACTGGTCATACAATAAGAAAAATGTTATTTTTGTCGTTGTTAGCCAGATCAATTAGTTATTTCGTTAATCAAATTGCATGAAACCAGACCTTGTTAAAGTTCTTGTTGCTTTTATAGCATTTCTTTCAGCATTTCCTCTTGTTGCACAGATTCCCACCGATCAGGATTGCATGGGTGCGATCCCGGTATGCGAGGGGTATTATTACCAGCCAAACACCTATATAGGGTCAGGAAACTACCCCAATGAGATCCCTTCAGGAGGAAACGGGTGCCCGAATAACTGCATGCTTGATGGAGAATTGAATTGCGTTTGGTATTATGTTACCGTGCAGAGCGATGGGCTGATGGGATTTGAGGTGACTCCAAATAATTCAGGTAATGATTATGATTGGGTAGTTTATGACCTGACGGATGCCCGTTGTGAAGATATTTATTCGCAAACTTCAAGTTTGCAGGTAAGCTGCAACTGGTCAGCCATCTCCGGTGTTACCGGACCGAATGGGAATAACAATACGCAATGCCAAAATTCTACCGGCTCACCATTTTGTGCCATGATCCCGGTTACTGAAGGCCAGATTTTTGTGATCAATATCAGTAACTGGTCAAGTACCAATCAGTCAGGTTACTCCCTTGATTTCTCCATGTCGACAGCACAGATTTATGACGATGTCTCGCCGGAGATTGAAGAGATATTTGCTGATGAGGTTCAGGGTTGCAGTACGAACACATTACGATTTATATGGGATGAAAACGTACGCTGTGACAGGGTTGCACCGTCAGCTTTTGGTATTTCCGGACCGGGTGGCCCTTATACTGTAACAGATGTTCAGGGTATTGCCTGCGGGTTGGGTGGTACGTGGGAGAAAGAGTATATCTTATATGTCGATCCCCCATTTGCCAGTAACGGGGAATATGTATTTCATGTTTATTCCATTTTCCCCAGTATCGTCGATGCCTGCAACAACCCCGTTTACGATGCCGACATCCCCTTTACATTGGATCTTGGTGCTCCCACATTAACTACATCAGGCCTGGAGACCAGCCCGGCAACATGTGGTATGGATAATGGCTCCATAACCGGCCTTTCGGCGAGTGGACAGACAGCTCTCACATATGTCTGGAAAAACTCTTATGGAACTGTCGTGGGAAATGAAATTGACCTGATCGATGTCCCGGCCGAGACCTATACCCTGGAAGTGCATGACCTGATGGATTGCATCACTTACGGCGGCCCCTGGGAGGTTGAAGAATTTGGCGTGCCGGAGATCGATGATGATAATATTATTATTACCTCCTCCAACTATGGTGCGAGCAATGGCTCTGTCACAGATATCGTGGTAAACTCACCCTTTACGATAGAGGAATACACCTGGGCCGATGATCAGGGAAGTGTGGTGGGCAGCGATCTTGACCTTGTCGGGGTACCCACCGGGTATTATACCCTGGAAGTTGTTGATGAGAATACCTGTACGGTACTTGCAGGCCCTTATTTTGTCGGGGAGATAGGCGGGCCGCTTACAACAAATCCAAGTGCCAGTCCAACCGTCATATGCAGTGGCGATGCTGTTACCCTGTCTCCCGGTGCCGGTGGTGGTTCAGGCAGCTATGATTATATCTGGAGTTCAACACCTGAAGGCTTTAGTTCTACCCTCGAAACCCCGGTGGTAACACCAACTGAAAATACAACATATCATCTTCAGATATTTGATGGATATATCTTTGCTGAGGGAGATGTGCAGGTAACTGTTCATCCCTTACCGGTACCCGATGCCGGCGAAGACCAGAGTATCCCGCATGGGATATATACTTTCCTCGAGGGCTCGGCCAACACAGGCAGCGGCGATTACCTGTATTATTGGTCACCGGTGGAGAAACTGGTGGATGCGGCAACGCAAAACCCGCAAACAACCAACCTTTATGAAACAACACCATTCTTCCTCACAGTAGAGGATGAGCAAACCGGTTGCGCAGCTGCTGATCCCGATCAGGTGATCGTGGAGGTAACAGGTGGTTTCCTGTCTACTAATCCCAGCTCATTTCCGGATTCAGTTTTCTGCATTGGTGAAACATTCTGGCTGCATGCCAATGCCGGTGGGGGATCAGGCGATTATACCTATATATGGACATCCGAACCTGAAATGACCTTACCCACAACAGAATCCTTTAGCCTGACGCTTTACGAAGAAAATACCTATTATTTCTACGTTCTGGTTAATGATGGTTACAACGAAACCTTCGGGTATGTGACGGTGACTGTCGATCCGGCTCCGATCATTGAACTGGGTGATGCAGTGCAATATGTTTGCGTTCATGAAACCATTACCCTTGATGCAGGAAATGAAGGTGCATCATACCTCTGGTCGAATGGCGATACCAACAGGTATACATCGCTTGGCACCACCGGGCTCGGGTATGATCCGCAGTACATCTCGGTGAATGTGATGAACTCAGAAGGCTGCCAGGCAGATACCGGCATCACCGTGATCTTTGATTATGATTATTGTGTTGGTATTGGTGAGAACACTAACAGTGTTGACCTGCAGGTTTATCCCAATCCTACTACAGGAACCGTAAATATCTATATCGGGGGTGTGTCGGATGAGATGGAAGTGCATGTGAGAAGCGCCATGGGAACAAGCCTGGGCGATCATAAATACATGCCCGACGCAAACGGGATCATTGCTGAAACCCTGGATCTGTCAGATCAGCCCCCGGGAATATATTTCCTCATAATCAGAGGAGAAAATGTTTACCATACAGAGAAGATTTTAATTCAATAATTAATTGAAAGATAGAATTGATGAAGGCCCAAAGCAGACTAATTATCCTGATTTTACTTTTAGCTACATTGCCCTTTCAAGGCATCCAGGCACAAAATCCCTTCCCGGACCATACCAACTGTAAACGTGATATGAAGGAAGCCGGGTTATGGTATTTCGGCGTATTTGCCGGAATGAACTTTAATTCCGGAGATGCTGTTGCCGAGACTTCTCAGCCTGACGGATTTCAGACCCCTATCAGCCCGGCAGTGATCTCCGACAGTGCAGGAAACCTGATGTTTATGACCAACGGCAAGCAGATCTTTAACAGAAGCTTTGAGCTCATGAAGGATGGCCTTTACGGTCATTATTCCTGTACACAGCCTGCAATCGTTGTCCCTAAGCCGGGTGATCCGCTCAGATTCTATGTTTTTACTTCAGATTCGTACCGTAACATTAACGGGGATAAAGGACTTAATTATACCTATGTGGGGTTTAGCAATTCTGAAAGCCTGGGTTCCGTCGTCAGCCTGAATACCAATCTGATCCCTGACGGCATGGACGGCAGGCTTACTGCAGTAAAACATGCCAATGGAAATGATTTCTGGTTGATATCCCACCGATGGGGATCAAATGAATTCTGTGCTTTCCGGGTAACATCAGGAGGTGTTAACACTAATTATGTGTCAAGTACTGCCGGTTCCGTACATAGTGGCGATAATAATCTGCTGGGGTTTATGAAAGCTTCCCCGGATGGATCTCGCCTTGCAGTATCCCTCTTTGCCAGCGAGATGGTGGAAATTTTTGATTTCAATACAGAAACGGGCAAAGTTACAGCCGCTATCACGTCACCGGCATCTTATCAGGGGGCATACGGGCTTGAGTTCTCACCTGATAATTCAAAAGTATATTTGTCGACCCTGGATTATGCTAACATCATTCCGGCATTTCCATCGGAATTATACCAGTTCGACCTGAACTCTTCTGATATTTTCGGGACTGCAACATTGGTTCATACTTCAACAGATGCATTCAGGTACGCAGGCCTGCAGCTGGGCATCGATGGCAGGATCTACGTGGCAAAAAGCATCAATGCCTCTGCACATTCTGATAATCTGAGTGTGATCTATAACCCGAACCGTGCAGGGATGGCATGCAACTATAACAGGCTGGATGGCGTTTCTGATGTTGATTTCTATCTCGGAGGGAAGGAAAGTTTTTGGGGATTGCCAAATGTGGTGCAGACTTTCGTCGACTGGCCGCACTTTACCTATGACAGCATTTGTATTAATGACCTGACATCTTTTAATATTACCAATAAGGCCAGCATTGATGATGCAACATGGGATTTCAAGGATCCTCAGGGAACTTCATCGACAGCGAACTACCTGCAGCCGACACATGCTTTTTCTGATGAAGGCCAGTACCAGGTGTCAGTTACCGAATCATATGAAGGAGTTGATTATACCTATACCGAGTCAGTTACTGTTTATCCCTTGCCCGATGTTACATTTGGTGTGGATACGATATATATTTTTGAAGGTGATGCTGCCCGGCTGAGTGTTGGCGACCAATGGGCAAGCTATCTCTGGAGTACGGGTTCTACCGCCAGTGAGATCTACGTGACGGAAACCGGCGAATACTGGGTAGAAGTCCAGAATACCCACTGTTGCTTTAATACCGACACTGTGATTGTGGTTCTTTATGCACTCTATGTTCCAAATGCATTCAAGCCTTCCAGTACCATCAACAATGAGTTTAAACCTGTGGTCCCGTACAATGCCATTCAGGATTACCGTTTGCAGATATACGACCGGTGGGGGCAAATGGTCTTTGAATCAAGAGACCTCGGTACCGGCTGGGACGGAGAGATCAGGAATCAGCCGGCCCCGTTTGGCGTTTATGCCTGGAGGATCGACTACAGTACAGTAAGTGATGACGGCACCAGGCCGGTAAAAACAGCTGGCACCGTAATGCTCCTAAGGTAATTTCAAATTTCTGATTTCAAATTTCAGATTTCAGATTTCAGATTATTAACGAACGGCTTGCGGCGCAAGTTCGCGTTCTTCGGTCTGGTCTTCCTGCAAAGCCAGAATCGCGCTCGTTTC
>DAOVZP010000142.1 GCA_030635045.1 Bacteroidota bacterium
CCCACCAGATATCAATGAATTCGATGTATTTCTTTTCTGCATGTATAAGCGGCTTAACATTCCCCCTTTGATCCAGTAATCCGGGAATGCTATCCATCTGTGCAACATTGAGCATACGGCCATCTTTCATATCTGACAGCTCTGCCAGAAGATCATGTGCCGCCCGTAAGAATATCTTTTCCGTTACAACCGGAGTAACGACAAAACCACCATTATCTGTGAATACCGTCTCCTCAACATGCGTAACAGCTTTATAGGTATAAGTACCTACACCCAATCCACCGGCATTAAGCGTATAGGCTTCGCCGGTCCTGCTGAAAATATATTCGTAGGTATTTCCATCTTCATCTTTTATCTCCATGTTAACATCGGGCTCATTGAAAGGTTCAAAGCTTTCATTGTATAACTCTGCATCGATGGTAACGGGTGTGTTTTCAGGAAATCGCTGAAGTGAACTGACACGGAATTGCCGTTTATCGTCATTCACAGCAAGGAACTGAATACTCTTGTTAATGATATCGTTGAAGGCCTGATGATCACCGGTGATCAGCCAGCTTTTCATCCGCCATCTCCATATCCCCGTGCCTGCGATCACACCACTTTTTATGTTTCTGCCGCTTTGCATTACCCACAAAGGATCGCTGCTCTCGATATCGCCAATTTTCTGATAAAACAACACCCTGGCCGAATTGGCAACATTATATCTGGCAAAAGGTGTATTCAGAGGAGGTAAAAATGGCATAAGGCCGGCAAGCTCATCACTAACATTAAAAGTGATGAATGCTTTATTCAATGTGGCCTGCACCTCATTCATTCCTCTATTGTTATAGGGATGAACCTGTATGCCTGAGCTAAGCCGGTTAAAAGAGATGAAACTTGTTTGTTCACCCAGAATAAAAAGAAGCGGTACTTCCGCCCTTGAAAGCCTGTTCATCAATCCCGGCGAAACCGGTGAAACAGAAGGCAGCTGATGCAGGATCACCAGGCTGTAGCCCTCCAACGGGCCTGCGAACTCATCAATGAGCATGTCATCCACCTCATAATTGATATTGCTGCTTACGGCTTCCTTGAGTGCACTGATGTCGGGATGAGGAGAATTAGCAAGGATCAATATCTTCTGTTTTGACTCAAGTACTTCCACAAAGAGGTCATAGCGGTTGTTTTCCAGTGTCACCTCATCTTTGTTCGATCTTATCCTTAACACGTAATGATGTGTACCGGCTTCATCAGCGGCCATGTTCAGTCTGAGCGTTTTTGAGAAATTATCACCTTCAACCAGGATCTGCCGCTTTTCAATATTTTTTCCACCTTCGGAAAGGCTCAGGCTGACAGTTGCACCGGACATTTTCTGAGCATTAAGAATGATCTCGACAGGAAAATCGTTGCCCTGAAATGCAATCCTGTTATATAATACACGCTTTAAAAAGGCATCTCTTCTTACAGAGGTATCACCCAGTGCAAGGGTATATACAGGACAGGATACACCGGATGCCTGATATACCGGGTTGAAACCCTTATTAAAGATTCCGTCGGTAGCAATTATCATTGCCCCCAGGTTCCTGTTCACAAACCTGATATCCATCATTTCGAATAATGAGGAGATGTCGGTCTCCCGCTTATCGAAACCCAACGTATCAAAAGATGCTGTGGTCAATGGTATTACCTCATCACCAAAGGTAAACAGCCTGACTTCAAAGTCCTCGCTCAGCCTTTCAATAAGATGATTAAGCGAAGTAAGATATTCATTTCTGTAGTAGGAAGAGTCATCATTGAGCACCACCGACATGCTGTTATCCTGTGCAACAACGATGATGGGTTTTTCCACTGTACGGCTGCTCAGCCTGAGTAATGGTGAGAGCAACAGAAAGGCGATCAATGTTACAAGGACAAACCTGCTGACTCCCAAAAGCCTTTTCACCCATACAGGAAATTCATTCTTGTTTTCACGAAAATATAACACCATGGAAGCCACAATACCGGCCAGGATACAAAGTAATATGTACCAGGAAGGAAAGCCGGTGATGATGTTAAAATCCAATAATCTGTATGTTTTTCAGGATAAAATAATAACCAGGGAATAGCTCCAATAGTATCGGGATTGAATAATATATGCCTTAAACGGATCAGGCACTATAGTTCATACCTCCACATACACTGATAACCTGGCCTGTGACATAGGCTGAGAGGTCGCTTGCCAGAAATACGCAAACATCTGCAACATCTTCAGGAGTACCGCCCCTGCGCAAAGGGATCTCCTTGATCCAGTCTTCCCTGACATCATCATTCAATGAAGCCGTCATCTCAGTTTCAATAAATCCGGGAGCAATTGCATTGCAACGTATATTTCTTGAGCCCAACTCTTTGGAGAGGGATTTAGTGAACCCTAAGATTCCCGCCTTCGATGCAGAATAGTTTGATTGTCCTGCATTTCCGCTCACACCAACTACAGAACTCATATTTATGATCGACCCACTTCTTTGCTTCAGCATTGACCGGTGAATAGCTTTAGTGAGGTTAAAGACAGATTTCAGATTCACTGCCATGATGATATCCCAGTCTTTCTCCTCCATACGCATAAGCAATCCGTCACGGGTAATGCCGGCGTTGTTGACCAGGATGTCGATGTTGCCAAATTCAGACAGAACATCCGCAACAAGTTGTTCGCTTTGTTGCAAAGAGGAAGCATCTGATGCAAATCCTTTCCCTTGTACACCAAGTGCAGCAAGTTCTTTTTCCAGGGCTTCCATATTTTCATCCCTGACCAGGTCAGAAAATACAACATCGGCACCGTGTGTAGCAAACCTCAGGGCAATTGCTTTGCCTATGCCTCTCGATGCACCTGTGATCAGTGCAGTCTTTCCTTCGAGTAATTTCATAGCTATTATTTTTTAACTAATATTTTCAAAGATAACAAAAGCATGTCACTTGCTATTGTGACATTGGCATTTTTCATAAAAGAGCCGGGTTTTATATCCACCTTACCAGGCCTGTATCCAGTTTATATGGTATCTGTGGGTTTGCCGGATGCATCCTGATCCCATAATCAAGGGCACCGGCATGTTCAATACCAAATTCACAACTGAAAGTTGCCGTTTCCCCCGATGAGCTTCCCAGTTTCAGTGGTTCTGAAAAAAGGACATCTTTCATCCTGCCATTCTGTTTCTGGCCAAACACCACCTCCATGCCAATATCTTCAGGCAGGAGTGATCCGCAATCCAAGATGACTTCAGCCTTAAATGATTCACCGAACCTGAGGATATGTTTTGTAGAGTCAGGAACCTTAACGGAGGTGACCAATATCTCATCCCAGTGTGAGTTTACTTTTGCCTTCCAGTCTGCAATGCTTTTTGCCATACTGCATTCATTTTTCTTAATGGCTAAAGACCTTTCTGCCAGTTTTGTATAATACTTCCGGTTATATTCATCCAGCATACGTTTCATGGTAAATTCATTACATATGCCGGCAGTAGAATTCTTGATATACTGAACCCAGCCGGTCGGGATATTATCCTTTGACAGCTTATAATACCGGGGTATGATATCATCTTCCATGATATTGTATATGGTCTCAGCATCAAGCTCATCCTGAAACTGCTGGTTCTCGTATGTACGCTTTTCAGGTATGGCCCATCCTGCTTCAGGCTTAAAGCCTTCTGCCCACCATCCGTCGAGAACACTGAAGTTCAGCACCCCGTTCATCACGGCTTTCATGCCACTGGTACCTGATGCCTCGAGTGGGCGTGTAGGTGTATTCAGCCAGACATCCACACCCTGCACCAGTTTGCGGGCTACGTTCATATCATAATTCTCGATAAATACTATCCTGCCCTGAAATTCCGGTTTCCTCGACATTTCAATAATGTGGCGGATCAGGTCCTGCCCGGCTTTGTCGTTGGGGTGCGCCTTGCCAGCAAACACGAACTGTACCGGCTGCTTTTCGTTATTTACGATACGGGCAAGGTTCTCTTCATTCATGAATAAGAGCTGTGCACGCTTATAGGTCGCAAATCGCCTTGCAAAGCCAATGGTCAACACATTCTCATCCAGGCGCTCCAGCGTTTTGACAATATGCTGCGGAGCCTCCTGCCGGCGCGTCATTTCTGTAGTCAGCCTCTCCTTCAGGAACTCGAATAATTCTTTCTTAAGCTTTTTTCTTATATCCCATATCACCTGATCGGGTACTTCCCGGATCATTTGCCAGTATTCCTGCTCCGACTGCCTGTTATAAAATTCTTTTCCGAAGGTTTCCCTGAAAAGGTTTCGCCAGAGGCGTGAAGTCCATGTGCCATAGTGTACACCATTGGTTACATGGCCAATATGCACCTCAGAGGGAAAATACCCCGGGAACATTCTGCTGAACAGCTCCCTGGAAACCTCACCATGGATCTTGCTTACGCCATTCACTTCCTGAGAAAGTTTAAGTGCAAGCACACTCATCGAAAAGTCTCCACGATTGTCGTAAGTATCCATCCTTCCCAATCCCATGAACTCGTCCCAGGAGATATTCAGCCGTGAAGCATAATGAGGAATATAGGTCCGGACCAGGTCCTCGCTGAAAGGATCGTGCCCCGCCGGAACCGGCGAATGCGTGGTAAAGAGGGTCGATGACCTGACAATCTCCCTGGCCATGGAAAAGCTGATGATGCGTCCCTCTATCAGCCGTCGTATACGTTCAATACCGATGAATGCCGCATGGCCCTCATTGCAATGATAAACTTCCGGGCTGACGTCCAATTTTTCCAGCAGGCGGATGCCACCAACGCCAAGCAGCAATTCCTGCTTCAGCCGGTGCTCATTGTCACCACCGTAGAGCTGATGGGTGATGGATCTGTCTTTCTCCTGGTTATCATGGATGTCAGTATCAAGAAGGTACAGCGGGATCCGGCCTACATCAAGCCTCCACGCCTTTGCGTATAGTGAACGGCCCGGCAGCGCTATGCTGATCTTCATCCTATTCCCGTTCTCATCCAATACAGGTTTTATCGGAAGATGGGAGAAACGCTGGCGATGATACTGCGATATCTGTTCGCCGTGCGGTGCCAGTTGCTGGTTGAAATACCCGAAGTGGTACATCAGCCCCACGCCGATCATATTCATATTTGAATCGCTGGCCTGCTTAAGGTAGTCCCCTGCCAGTATACCCAGCCCGCCCGAATATATCTTCACAGATTCATGCAGGCCATACTCCATGCTAAAGTACGAGATCCGGGGCGCTGACCCTTCCGGCTTTTCCGCCATATAATTTTGGAACTTCTTAAGTACAGATTTCAGCAAAGACAGAAAATCCTTATCCTGTTCAAGTTCCTTGTATCGGTCCAGGGTAAGCATCTCCAGCAATGCGACCGGGTTATGGCCACGTTCCTCCCATAATTCAGGGTTCACGCTTTTGAAAAGGGCCTC
>DAOVZP010000280.1 GCA_030635045.1 Bacteroidota bacterium
CCCCGCTGAGGGCTCCGCCTGTATATTCGTCATATATCTTAACGGTATAGTCCACGTTATCCACTGCCGTAAAGAAGTTTACTGCTTTGATATCTTCATCCTGTCCGGAAACAAAGGCATTGAATACTTCAACCGTTCCGGTCTTGGTATCGCGCCAGCCATGGTAATCATGGTAATAGACATTATCATATTGCAGGGGCTCTACGTTCTGGAATGAGATCGCTCCCATTTCAGGATGCTGACAAGCATGCTTATCATAATAGGAGATCCAGAAATAGCCATCAAATCCCCAGCTGCTGCCCCAGGAGTTTTTTACCAGCCAGGCGCCGGGATCAGGGGCTTGTGTTACCTTGTTATCATCCCATCCGATAACGGAAATGGCATGATTAGGATCATCAGATGTTTGAGGGGGTTGATAGTGAACATACTGTGCATTGATGAAGCTTCCGCTGTAACACATACAGATGCCGAGCACTCCATAATCCATTATTGATTGCTTGATCACGTCGATGTTCTCCAGGTTTGGGCCGGCAACAAACCAGATGATATCCCTGGGGTAAAAGTAATGGTAGCTGTCGTCATATCTGTCCGGAGGTGTGGTGTAAGATTGTCCGTCGATATCCCTCACGGCACCTTCAAGTCTTGACAGATAGGCTGAAGTGACCCTGTAATCCCCGCCATAATGTACCTCAAGGCCGCCACCTGTGGGTGGATCAGTGTCGTCATTATTATGCTGGTTGAAACCATTCCACCAGTCGAGGTGGTATTCTGCGAGAGCAGGCTCGCCGGTTTCACCTGCAGCTGCCCAGGCACCGGTCATCAGAAGGTTGCCTTCCATGGCAGCCATTGCACCGTGGGTCCAGCAGGTACCGCCCTGTTGGTTTTTTACACTCGTAACATAGTTCTGGCCGTTGTAATCGCGCAAGTCGAAGGTTTCAGGTATCTGAGCCAGAAGAACAATGGGGACGCTTAATAAGAGGAGCAGGGTCAGTTTTTTCATGTCAGTTTTATTTATATTAAAATTAGCTGTAAAGATAGTTACTTTATTAAAAAGAAAAAAAGCCTTGAAAAACGGTTTGAAAAGGGTTGGATATCAAATACAAGACTTATCAAGATGTTCGAACCTGGTTGTTTTCCAAAGCTTTTATAATGATTGCTCATAATACAGACAGGCATGATATATAAAAGGTTGCACACATCTGTGTATTTTTTATCTTTGGCATTCAAGCAAAGCTAATGAAGAAAGAAAACATGATTTTCGGAATACGCCCTGTCCTTGAAGCTATCGATGCAGGGAAAGAGGTTGATAAGATACTGTTGCAAAAGGGATTGCGTGGGGAGTTGTTCCACGATCTTTTAGACAGGTCGCGTATGATGGATATCCCGCTTCAGATCGTGCCGATCGATCGCCTGAACAGGATCACACGCAAGAACCACCAGGGGGTGGTGGCATTTCTTTCGCAGATATCCTATCATAAGCTTGAGCAGGTGATGCCGGGCGTTTATGAAAGCGGTAAGACTCCCTTTGTCCTGATCCTGGATCATATTACGGATGTGCGTAATTTCGGGGCAATTGCACGTACTGCGGAGTGTTCAGGAGTTGATGCCATCGTGATTCCCTCCAAAGGTGCGGCAGCCATTAACGAGGATGCCATGAAGACCTCTGCCGGGGCTTTGAATGTAGTTCCGGTATGCAGGGCGGAAAAGTTACAGGATGCTGTGAAGTATTTAAAAGACAGTGGTTTGAAAGTGATCTCAGCCACAGAAAAAGGTAGTATCGGTTATGACGAGGAAGATTTGGGAGTTCCGCTTGCCCTGGTGTTGGGGGCAGAGGATACCGGCGTATCACTTCCTTTATTAAAACTCAGTGATTCATTAGTCAGGATCCCTCTGGCGGGGAAGATCGGATCTTTGAATGTTTCTGTTGCTGCCGGGATATTATTGTTTGAAGCCCTGCGCCAGCGAAAGGGATAAAAAAATCCCCCCGGTTACCCGGGAGGATCTCATGTTTTATCGTGGTTTTCTCTAAACTCTCTTTTCTTTGATCCTTGCTTTCTTTCCGGTAAGGCCGCGAAGGTAAAAGATCCTTGCCCTGCGGACAACGCCTTTTTTATTCACTTTTATCCCGTCGATAAATGGAGAAGCGATGGGAAAGATCCTTTCAACACCGAAGCCGCTTGATATCTTCCTTACGGTAAAGGTCTCAGTCGTGCCGCTTCCCACTCGTTGCAGTACAACGCCCTGGAAATTCTGTAAACGTTCCTTGCTTCCTTCCCTGATCTTATAGGTAACGGTGACTGTGTCACCTGCTTTAAATTCCGGAAAACTTTTCATTTCAACCTGGTCTTCTACAAACTGTAGTAATTCATTCTTGCTCATCGCGCGTGTTTTAATATATTCCTCAAAAACGGCTGCAAAAATACGTGTCTTTTATTTAAAATCAAAATGTTTTTATAAGAAATCAGTCGAACTGGTTGTGCTTCGACTTCGCTCAGCATGACAGTTGGTTGAATTGGTTGATGAGTTCTGCTAATGAATAATAATCTTCTTTGATAAGTACATCCCCTCCACCATTATCTTGCACACATACATGCCAGGTTCAATTCCGCTCACATCAACTTCAATATTATTGTTTCCTGCCGGACGGGCAGGGATGTGCTTTTCGATGAGTTTCTTTCCTGTAAGATCATAAACTTCAATTAGCTCAACTCCGGACTCCCTACTGCGCACTTCGAATTTATCCCGCACGGGGTTCGGGAAGATGATAATGCCATCTTTATTATAGGATTCTTCTATTCCTACATGGCTGATATAACATTCACTAAATCCTTCTTTAATGTAAAGCAAAGTGTCATTATGATGAAAGCAGAGCAGGTCCCAGCTTAGGTAGGGTGGATTGCTCCGCTGCATCATGGTATGGATTGGGCCATAACTGCTTCCTATTCCTGCGATCCAGTAATCCTCATTCCCATAATCATCAATAAGCGACCACCTTTTTCTTTGAATGCCAAAGTACTCTACAGTATCTATTTTTGTGATATACACGTCGAGTCCCTGTTCAGGTAAAAATATCGTGATGACATGGCATGTATCGCCGGTTTCAAGGTTAAAGTCATAAAGGGTTCCTTCACTTCCTTCATCGGGGATATAGTAGACCTTATTTGAATCCTCACGCAAATATCCTCCAAAAAATTGTTGACTGGAGGCATAGTAGGTTCCCCAGATCATTTTAAATACATGCCCATTAATTACTGTGTCACCTTCAATATTTAATATTTCAGTATCAATATCACCCGATATATATTCATTCACAAGTACGTTCCATTGGTTTTCTTCGGAAACGATGCCCTGGCTTATTGCTGCCAGGTTTGTTATAAGTATGAGACCGACCAAAGGGATGAATTTATTCATGGGATCTCGGATTAATTATTTAGCTATACCAAATTTACACAATTTTTTGCTTAAAAAAAAGAATGCCGGGAAATCA
>DAOVZP010000278.1 GCA_030635045.1 Bacteroidota bacterium
TACCTGGTCACCCAACTTATATTGCTGTCCGTAGCGTGATCCGATCACCTGGTAATTATCTTCATCAAGGTAGTAGAAATCATCCTTAAGGTCTTGCAATCTGACCATCCCCTCACATTTATTGCCAATGATCTCAACATATATTCCCCACTTGCTGACACCGGAGATCAGGCCATCAAATTCCTGGCCAATCTTATCGAGCAGGAATTCAGCCTGTTTGTATTTAATGGATTCCCTTTCTGCTTCGATAGCACTGCGTTCCATAAGGGAGCAATGAACACACTTGTCTTCATATACCGCCTTGCTGGCAGAGCTGCCACCCTCCAGATAATGCTCAAGCAAGCGATGGACCATCAGGTCGGGGTAGCGGCGGATGGGAGAAGTAAAATGTGAATAGTATTGAAATGCCAGTCCGTAATGGCCTATATTTTCTGTTGAATATTCAGCCTTTGCCATGGTGCGAATAGCAATGGTTTCTATCATGTTTTCTTCGCCCTTGCCGGCAATTTGCTTAAAAAGATCATTGAAAGATTTTGCCAGGCTCTCCTGTGAATTAATCTTCAGGGTGTAGCCCAATTTACCAAGGAACTGAACAAAAGTATTCAGCTTTTCGGGTGACGGGGTATCATGAATACGGTAGATAAAGGTTTTTGGCTTTTCCCGTGCTTTTTTCTTTCCGATAAACTCAGCCACCCTCTTATTGGCAAGCAACATAAAATCCTCGATCAGCATGTTCGACTCTTTTTGTTCTTTAATATAAACACCGATTGGCGTACCATCTTCATCAAGTCTGAACTTTACTTCCTGGCTGGCAAAGTTAATAGAGCCATTCTTAAAGCGCTCATCCCTTAAGCTGGAAGCCAGGCGATGAAGGACACCTATTTCTTCTGCAAATTCCCCTTTTCCCTTTTCAATGATCTCCTGTACTTCATCATAATTAAAACGTCTGTCGGAGTTGATCACCGTTCGCCCAAACCACTGTCTGACGACTTTTGCATTTTCATCCAGCTCAAAAACCGCTGAGAAGCAAAGCTTGTCTTCATTGGCTTTCAGCGAACAAACATTATTCGACAGCTTTTCCGGCAACATAGGGATTACCCGGTCAACAAGGTAAACAGAAGTGGCCCTTCTGTATCCCTCGTCATCCAATGGTGTCCCCGGCTTTACATAATAACTGACATCAGCAATATGCACACCCACTTCCCAATTCCCCGACTTCAGCTTTTTAAGTGAAAGGGCATCATCAAAATCCTTAGCATCTTCGGGGTCGATGGTAATAGTCCATATATTCCTGAAATCCCGGCGCTTTTTGTATTCCTCATCGGGTATCTTCCAGGGAATTTTCCCGGCCTCCTTCTCAACCTTAGCGGGAAATGCCAGGGGAAAATCATGTTCGGCCAGAATAGATTGCATCTCAACATTATGCTCTCCCGGATTACCCAGGACATCTGTGATCTCTCCAAAAGGGTTTTTAGAGTGCTCCGGCCATTCAGTAATGCGTGCGACGGCTTTTTGTCCGTTACGAGCCCCCTTAAGCTGATCCAGGGGTATGAATATATCTATTGGCATATTCCTGCTGTCAGGGACAAGGAACGCAAACTTTTTCGATATCTCCACTATGCCGACATATTGTTCCTTCGCCCGTTTTTCGATTACTACGATACGCCCCTCCGGTTTTTTATCTTTTCGTTTCGGGAAAAGCCGAACCTTTACAACATCCCTGTGCAGGGCATGATAGGTGTTGTTGGGAGCGATGAATATGTCATCAGAGTCATCTTCCGGGATTACATAAGCCTTGCCGGTATTTTTCATATCAACAGTGCCCGTAATGGTATTGGAATAATCTTGCTGTTCCCTTGCCCAGGCTGCATTAAGCCTGAGCTTGCCGGGCCTGATCTCCTCCAGTACCTCTTCTTTCAGGAGTTCTGCAAGTATGGTGCCCACAAGGTCACGGCCGGCCTTATCCTTAATGATTAGTTTGGCCGAAACCTGCTTGTAATTTAAAAGTCTGAACGGATCTGCTGTAAAAATGCTCAAGATGTTATTCCGGAACATATTCTTGGCTCCACCTCCACGCTTGTTCTTTCCTTTTTTTGTCATATTGATCTATTAATTATTAATTCCGGGTATAGCCCGGATAAGATTTTTGGTGTATTCTGTTTTTGGATCTGAATAAATATTATCGGCATCACCTATTTCAACAATTTTTCCATTTTGCATCACCGCCATTCTGTCCGACATGTATTTAACCACCGACAGGTCGTGGGAAATAAAGATATAGGTCAGGCTCAGTTCCTGCTTTAATTTATTGAGGAGGTTTAATACCTGTGCCTGAACTGAAACATCCAGTGCTGAAACAGATTCATCACAAACAATAAATTCAGGATTGACGGCAAGTGCTCGCGCTATGCATGCTCTTTGCCTTTGCCCTCCGGACAGTTCGTGGGGATACCTGCCGGCATGATCGGGATCCAGCCCAACCTGATCAAGAAGCTGAAGTATCCTGTCTTCTTTATCTTTTTTGCCGCTTGAGATCCCATGGACCACCAGGGGTTCCCCGATAGCATATCCAATGCTTAAGCGTGGGTTCAACGAAGAGTAAGGATCCTGAAAAATGATCTGGATCCGCTTACGCAAAGCTCTTAGTTCCTGTCCGTTTATATTGGTGATATCCCTTCCTTTATAAATGATGCTGCCGGCATTTTGTTCAATGAGCCTGAGTATGGTTCTTCCCAGGGTGGTTTTTCCACATCCCGATTCCCCGACAAGCCCAAGTGTTTCACCGGGAAATACTTCCAGGTTGACTGCATCAACAGCCTTGATATATCCACGAGTCCTGCCAAGGATATTCTTTTTTAAAGGAAACCAGGTAGAAAGATCTTCTGTTTGCAGGATAGGGGGTTTTGAATAAATCTCTTCATGATAAGCGATTCTCTCTTTTTCTTTCAAAAAAATATTTTCCTCTGACAGCAGCGATTCTGCATTTTCTTCCGACTCAAAAAAATCTTTAACAGTAAGCAATTTAAAAGGGCGTTTATCAAGTGGTGGACGACAGGCAAGCAAGCCCTTTGTATAAGGATGTTCCGGGTGATGAAATACACTGCTCACCTTTCCTGATTCCACAATTTCCCCATGGTACATTACGATCACTTCCTCTGCAATATCGGCCACAACTCCAAGATCATGTGTAATAAAGAGTATGCCCATACCATGTTTTTGCTGCAGGTCGCGGAGAAGATTCAGAATGTCATTTTGAACTGTTACATCCAATGCAGTGGTTGGCTCATCTGCAATCAATAATGATGGCTGGCATGAGATGGCCATGGCAATCACTACCCGCTGTTTCTGCCCCCCGGATAACTTGTGGGGATATGAGCGGAGAACTTCATCAGGGCGCGGCAATTTAACTTCTCTGAACAGATCAAGACACAGCTCCTTTGCTGTTTTTCGGGAAACATCATTATGCTGCCGGATAACTTCTGTGATCTGGTTTCCA
>DAOVZP010000070.1 GCA_030635045.1 Bacteroidota bacterium
TCATCACTGCTGTATTCTTCTACTTTTTTAACTGATTCTTCAAGCATCCCGGATTCATCAAGCTTACTGTAACCCAGCACCAGGCCATACCAGGCTTTTGGATATTCCGGGTTGTACTCAATAGCTTTGTTATAATTTTCAACGGCCTTTTTGTATTTTTTTGTTTTGTAAAGCGCATTACCCGATCCGGTATAAGAGGCAGCAAAATAGCTGTTTATCTTAGTGGTGGTTGACGGGTCATCGATGAGCGTTGCGTATTTTTCTGATTCTGTAAATAATATTATGGCAGAATCATAGTTCTTTACTTTGAATTTTTCAACACCCGTTTTCATATAGATATTGCAGATTTGGGTTTCTGCCTTCACTTTCAGGCCCTCGCCAACTTCTCCGAGCTCTGAGCATATGTCGGCACATTTCTGATATGACTCAATAGCCCCCTGCGTGTTGCCTTCCTGGGCAAGCTCAATACCTTTATTGTATGCTTTTCCTGCTGAATTCAGGTTCTGGGCTGTGAGCCCCATGGTGATCGTAACAAAAAATACGGTCAAAATAATTGATAACTTTTTCATAATACTTATAAGATTTATTACTGATTTATACTTAACGAATGTATATGCAATACATTGTATATTAAGGGGTGCAAATATAGAAATCTTGTAACAAAATACAAGTATCATACCACGAAAGAAAAAGTGTCATTAATTTGTGATCGTTGAAAAGTGTCGTATTATTGCTTGTATTTCCTCTGAAAAAAGTAGTTATTATTGGCCAGAGGTAGCCTCCATATTATATTTTTCTTGAGGTTTAGGTATACTTATCAAGAAAAATATTATGCGGTTTGATATAAATAAAACCAAAACCAAATCATTATGAGAAGAAACCTAACACTCAGCATTACAGCTTGCTTTATTTTTTTTATTTCCGGCACTATTTCAGGCCAGGATCAACAGAATGGGACTTATGCAAGTTATGCCCCCGGGTTTGCTAGCGCCCAGTCTTTTTATGAAGGGACAAACGACCTCATCAGTGATATTGTGCAGTCGATGTTCACTCATGATGAAAAGGATGAAAAAACCGGATCAACGGGGATCATTTCTATCGGTTATAACCGCTTCTTCAGCGAGAAAATAAAGCTCGGCATCAGTGGCTCATATACGAAGTATACAAATACGCGGGATTTCCTTGAAGATGGCGAGCTAAAGCAGCACTATAAGTGGTCTGATTCGTTTATCACCCTGATGCTGAGATTTGATTTCCATTATGTTCGTAAGGAAAAACTCAGCATGTACTGCGGATTATCTGCCGGCATCTCTTTTGTTGAAGGTAAAAACATCAGCGGGGCTGAAGACCTGGCTTTACCCAGTAAATCACTTTTTGCTTTCCATCTGAATGCATTTGGTATACGTTTTGGAAAAGATTTAGGCTTTTTCCTTGAATCAGGATTTGGCTACAATGGACTTGTCAGTGGCGGAATAGACTATCAGTTCTAGCTTTCAATCCACATTTTTACCTCTGCAGGGTTCAATGCAGGTATATCGAGTTTCTTCTTTTTCCTGAGGCCGTTCAGGTCATTGGCAAGTTTATTAGGATTGGCCTGTTTGAGCTCTTCTACAGTGTTGAAGCCTTTTTCCCGGAGTATAGGTACCCATTCGGGCTGAAACCCCAAAGCAATAAATTCTTCATCAGATGAAACTTCCAGTTTCTTTTCGGGCCGCATCTGGGGAAAGAAAAGCACGTCCTGGATGGAATTTGAGTCCGTCATGATCATGCTCAGGCGGTCAACACCAATTCCCAACCCTGCTGTAGGGGGCATGCCATATTCCAGTGCACGCAGGAAATCTTCATCAAGCACCATTGATTCGGTATCACCTCTCTTTCCAAGCTCAAGCTGTTCTTCAAAACGCCTGCGCTGGTCGAGCGGATCATTAAGTTCACTGAAAGCATTGCAAAGCTCTTTGCCATTGCAGATGGCTTCAAAACGTTCCACCAGGCCCTCTTCGCTGCGGTGCTTTTTGGCCAGGGGCGACATCTCTACCGGATAATCGGTGATAAAGGTGGGCTGGATAAGTTTGGCCTCACAGGTTTCCCCAAAAATTTCATCGATGAGCTTCCCCTTTCCCATGCTGGGATCTGTTTCAACCTCAAGCTTATTTGCGGTAGCCCTGAGTTCGGCTTCATCCATTTCTGAAATATCGATACCGGTATATTCCCTGATCACACCAAGCATGGTGTAGCGTTTCCATGGACGCTTGAAGTCAATGATGTTTTCCCCAACCCTGACTTTTGTGGTACCGTGGAGGTCAATGGCAATCTTTTCTATCATTTCCTCCACAAGGTCCATCATCCATTCATAATCCTTGTAGGCAACATAGAGTTCCATCTGTGTAAACTCCGGGTTGTGAAACCGGCTCATGCCTTCATTTCTGAAATCTTTGCTGAATTCATATACCCCGTCATATCCTCCTACGATCAGCCTTTTCAAATACAGCTCATTGGCAATACGCAAATAGAGGGTCATGTCCAGGCTGTTGTGATGGGTCTTGAAAGGACGGGCGGCAGCACCACCGTACAATGGCTGTAAGATGGGTGTTTCAACTTCCAGGTACCCTTTTACATTCAGGAAGCTACGCATTGAATTGACCAGCTCAGTTCTTTTGATGAATGTACTGCGGACCTCGGGGTTAACGATAAGGTCAAGATAACGCTGCCTGTACCTCTGTTCGGGATCTGTAAAGGCATCCCATACCTTATCATCTTTTTCTTTTACCACCGGCAGGGGTTTCAGGGATTTGCTCAGCAATTTGTATTCTTTCACATGAATTGTGATCTCCCCCATCTTGGTGGTGAATACATATCCTTTAACACCAATGATATCGCCAATATCGAGCAGTCGTTTAAATACGATGTTGTATGCGCTTTTATCTTCTCCGGGGCAGATGTCATCACGCTTAAAATAAAGCTGGATCTTTCCGCCGGGGTCCTGCAACTCTACGAAAGCAGCCGCACCCATGATCCTGCGGCCCATGATCCTGCCGGCAATGCTGATATCCTGAAAAAGTTTTTCATTATTTGGATAATCTTCCAGGATCTCTGAAGCTGTAACATTGGTCTCATATGTTTCGGCAGGGTATGGATCGATCCCCAGGGCCGTGAGCTCCTTCAGTGAATTCCGTCGTATCTGTTCCTGTTCGCTTAGTTCCTGACTCATCGTATTAATTTTTTGCAAAGATAATATTTTATGGTATTAGGGATTGGTGTAAGGTGCAGGGTGCAAGGTTCAAGGTATTAGGACAGGATTGAGATTTGTGATAAATGGCTAATTCATAATCCATAATTATCAATACATCGTCCTTTATTCATAATTTTGCATTCAGAAAGATGGAAGAGAAGAGAAAAAGACAAAAACCTGACTGGTTGAAGATCAGGGTCCCTGCCGGGAAGGAATACCTGGGGATAAGGGAGATCGTGAACAGGCATAAGCTGCATACGATCTGTACCAGTGGCAATTGCCCAAATATGTATGATTGCTGGGAGCGCGGGACCGCCACCCTGATGATCCTCGGTGATGTGTGTACGCGATCATGCGGGTTTTGTAATGTAAAAACCGGTAAACCGGCCCCGGCCGACCCGGGTGAGCCGGAAAGGGTAGCTGAATCGGTCAGGCTTATGGGCTTGAAACATTGTGTGCTTACTTCTGTCGACAGGGACGACATGAAGGATGGCGGGGCAGGCTTGTGGGCGGCAACCATCAGGGCGGTAAAAGAGAAAAATCCCGGAATCACTATTGAAGCGCTGATCCCTGACTTCCAGGGAAAGAAGGAGTTGATTCATACGGTCATCGATGCCGGGCCGGAAGTGATATCACATAATCTTGAAACGGTACGCAGATTAACACCTGAAGTAAGGAGTGTTGCATCGTATGACACGAGCCTCATGGTCATACGCACCATAGCTGATGCCGGTATCAGGGCAAAATCAGGCATCATGACCGGCCTGGGCGAAACAAAAGAGGAAATACTGGAAGCCATGGACGACCTCCGCATGGCAGGCTGTGAGGTTTTTACCCTCGGTCAATACCTCCAGCCGGGCAAGGGCCATTTGCCCGTGGCATCATTTACTACACCACAGGAATTTGAGGCATTCAGAAAAGCGGGCCTGGAAAAAGGCTTTACCCATGTAGAAAGCCATCCATTGGTAAGGTCGTCGTATAAGGCAGAAAAGCATGTACCTGAAAAGCCTGTAAAGTCATGAACGAAGAGATCATCTATAAAGACCTTGGAAGAATGGCTTATGCAGAGGCATGGGATCTCCAGGAAAAACTGTTTCAGGAGGTCATTGCCGGAAAGAAAGGCAAGGCAGGGGCTACAACACCAAATTACCTTTTGTTTTGTGAACATCCTCATGTTTATACGATCGGTAAAAGCGGCTCTGAGAATAATTTGCTGATCGATGAGAACTTGCTCACGGCAAAAGGTGCTTCTCTCTTCAAAACCAATCGGGGAGGAGATATTACTTATCATGGGCCCGGACAGATCGTCGGCTATCCCATCCTTGACCTGGAGCGTTACGGCCTTGGGATCAGAACATACATCTCTTTGCTCGAAGAATCCATTATTGCCCTTCTAAATGAATATGGGATCATTTCTTCCCGCTTAGATGGTGCGAGTGGTGTTTGGCTGGATGCTGGCAATGCCAATGCCAGGAAAATTTGTGCTATCGGGGTGCGCTCAAGCCGCTATGTTACCATGCATGGCTTTGCCTTCAATGTTAATACAAACCTGGAATATTTCAGTTATATAAACCCCTGTGGGTTTTTAGATAAGGGTGTTACATCCCTGGAGAAGGAACTGGGGACACCACAGGATATTGAAAATGTAAAGATCAGGCTTAGGGAAATTATTTTGCAGCTTCTTAAAAATCATTAATAAAAAACTTCTTTCAGGATCTCTGTAGATTTGATGGCTCCGAGGCCACTCAAATGGATTTGATAATATAGCAGGATAGCATTTAGCAGCTCATTTCTTTGTTGTTTTTCTAAAGTTAAATTTTCAAGGTCACCCACCTGGCTGCTGCTCAGCAAATATAGATTTGCACTCAGGCCTTTGTCAAGATAGTCGGGATGGGATGGAACTGCCCCGGCGTACTTTCCTTCGCGGAGGTCAAAGTAAGACCGGTCGCTTCCGGGCATGCCAGCGGGGTAGAACCCCAGGTAGAGGCTGAGTTTCATAAGGAAAAAGAGGTGGAAATATTCAACGCCCCTTTCCTGCATATCAAGAAATCGTAAAGAAGAACTTATAAATGCAAACATCTCTTTATTTGCGTCACCTTCATGTATTGTTTTCACGAGTATTTCGGATAGAAAGAGGGCCATCGTGCTTTTGCGCAGATCGGATGAAATGGAATACAAAGGCTCTGTGATCTCTGCTTCCCGGATGTGCTGCAGATTGTTTTTTTCACGGTAGTACACCACAAGATTGAGCATGGTCAGTGGTTGGAAATAGCTGCTTCGGATCGCAGCACGTTTTGAACGGGCTCCTTTAACCAGGTATGACTGCAGTCCAAGCAGCTCTGTATAGATCTTTACTATCAGGCTGCTATCTGAATACTTGAGCTGGTGCAGAACGATGCCCCGTGTTTTATGAATCATCCTTCTAAGATAAAGGAATTGGATCAGTCGATGATCAGGATCTTGGTCACTACTTGTTCGCTCCCGTCTTCATTGCTTGCAAAGACCAGGTAAACACCCGGCCTGGCCTTTCTGCCATCAAAATTGCGGCCATTCCATACTGCCTGTCCGCCCTCGGAGCGTGTAGAATAGATCAGGGTGCCGTTAATATCGGTGATCTTAACGTCGGAATCTTTCATCAGCCCTTTCACTGCTATCCATCCGTCATAACCATCCTTTACAGGATTAGGATAGGCGTAAACTTCCGAAAAACTATCGTTTGGGGAAGAAGCAGTACCCTTATAAGCAATGATCCCATTGAATGTGGCTATAAACACCTCGCCATCAGCATTTATCACGATGTCGATCACCTGATTTGCGAACAATGGACTGTTATCTTCAGTGAAGTGATAGATCTGTTCGGTTCCATCAGCGGAAAGCAGAAAAACACCGGAACGATCTGTCCCGATCCATTTATTGTTATCACCATCAACGGCAATAGCGGTGACCACCTCTGTTACCAGCAGGTATTGCACATACCCGTCGAAATTCACCAGTGGCCTCACAGCATCATAATCATTGGATGTGAGAATGGTAGAGGGTGAATAAAATATAGCGATCCCTTCATCTGTACCAATCCAGACTTCTCCGTCCTGATCCTGGGCAATGCTGAATACGTTTGTACCGGGGATATTTCCCACACCGGTTTCAGCCCGGAGCAGCCTTAATTGGTCTCCCGGAGGTTTTTTCTCGTTATATACGGCGATATAGTTAGGGTTGCTGTTGGTATGCCTGAATACTACCCATTTCTGGTCATATGAATCCACCATCAGGTCGCTGCAGTCAGCAGCAGAAGCACTGCCACCAAGGCTGTAAGAAGCCCAGTTGCCATCGTTTTTCTTCTCGGCAAGCAGCTTCTCTGCTCCGGAGCACAATGACCACAAACTTCCATAAGAATCAAATCCTAAACCAACTAATGCAATGGTACCGGCAGCCTCCCATTTCTGTAGCTCACTGTTTTCATCGGTAAAACTGTTTGTGATTATCTCATCATTCATTTCCAGTAACCCTACCTCATTCCTGAAAACCCCAAGATAAACCTGATTAATGTTGGTGGGGTTCACGGCTATAGTAACAATATCCCTGATACCTGCTAATTCGGGGTTTGTCCCGCTGTTAAAGTTTTTCCAATATTCATCTGAAAAGCGATAAGTGCCATAATTCAGATACCTGGCACTCCAGGTACTGGTATATCCTCCCGGAGCCACCCAAACATGATTTTCTGATGAGGCCATGGAAAACACACTGGCATTATAAGGCCCTCCGGGGTTGATCTTCATGCTTTCCCAACCCTCTGCAAATGATTTCACCAGGCCACTTCGGTTATCAGCTATCCACACAGCCCCCTCTTTACTGTAAACGGCATCGTTCATATTCGGAGAACCTGGATTGTATGTGTGAATCTTATACTCCATTTCCAGATTCTCGTTGTACACTCTTCCGGAATAATCAAAAGCAATAACAAGTTTCCCGTTATTGGCATTGATATTATTTACATCCGTTGCATTATCATCGATAAATAATGTCCATTCAGAGCCATTATAATAATAAATACTGTCATTCTCAATATTGCCCCCTGCTTTCAGGTTGGCAAAGATGTTTCCTTCATAAAACTCAATGAGGCTGTATTTATTGAAAGGATAGGGGGCGCTCTCCATCCTTTGCCAGGCAGTGAAATCCGCCAGATTGGGGTGGGATACA
>DAOVZP010000167.1 GCA_030635045.1 Bacteroidota bacterium
CTTATATGATTCGCCGTACGCTGCACAGCGCTCGTTCGACCGGCAAGAAGTAGCAACCAGCACAAAAAGAATCACTGCTGTAGCAACTATTAACACTTTTTTCATAATTTTAATCATGATAATACAATTCAGGTTTAATGAAACACAAATATAAACTCATTTTCATAATATTAACAAAAAAAAAGAGAATATGTTGTACATGCCTGCTGTTAATTATTCATTATGAGCATATCCACGGTTAATCCACAAATTGAGGAAAGCTGGAAAAAGGTCCTCGCGGATGAATTCCGGGCTGATTATTTCAGCACGCTGAAATCCTTTTTAATTGAAGAAAAGCAAAAGTTTACTGTTTATCCACCGGGGGAAAAGATCTTTGCTGCTTTTGACCATACCTCCTTCGAATCTGTCAGGGTGGTTATTATTGGCCAGGATCCTTATCATGGCACAGGGCAAGCCCATGGCCTTTGTTTTTCAGTACCGCAGGGCATTAGAAAACCTCCCTCACTGGTAAATATTTTCAAAGAGATCAGGGATGATCTCGGATTTGATATTCCTGAGGGGGGGAACCTGGAAAAGTGGGCACGACAGGGGGTTTTATTGCTCAATGCCACGCTCACGGTGAGGGCTAATACTGCCGGCTCGCACCAAAATAAAGGCTGGGAGCAATTTACAGATGCAGCAATAACAAAACTCTCACAAATGAAAACCGGGCTGGTATTCCTGCTCTGGGGCAATTATGCCATTGCCAAGAAAGCACTGATCGATCCGGGCAGGCATCATATTCTGACAGCAGTACATCCTTCCCCCTTTTCAGTACATCGTGGGTTTTTCGGTTGCAGGCATTTTTCAAAGACCAATGAGATCCTCCGTAAACAGGAAAAAGCTGAAATTGACTGGAAAATAGAATAAGTCCCATGCAGAATCGTTCTCTCATTGAAAACTACCCGGCTTGAAAAGCATCATATCCATAAGCATTGTTATTCTATTCTGTATAACGGTTCTGAGTGTTTCCGGCCAACAACTTAGCCTGGAAATAATTCCTGCTGACAGTTCAACGGCAAAGATCATCAAGCGATTGAACTATAACTCAGAGCCTTCAAGCAGGCTGCAGGCACAACAAGAACTGAATAAAGTCCTGCAATACTTCTTTGAAAAGGGTTATATCACTGCCAGCATCGATTCAATATATGAAGATTCGAGCCTGGTCCGCGGATGGTTATTTACCGGGGATGTTTACAATATGTCCGTTATCAGGGCCGGGAACGTACCCGTGGTGGTCCTGAGTCAGAGCGGATATAAAGAAAAGCTATATAGCAACAGGCCTTTCAACATCAATGAGATCAATGAACTAACAGAGAGCATATTATCTTACTGTGAAAACAATGGCTACCCGTTTGCATCTGTCAGGCTCGACAGTGTAAGCATATATGAAAACAAGAGTATATCGGCTAGCCTGAACCTTAATTTGCATCAGCAGGTGACAATTGATACTATCATTGTGAAAGGGAATTCGAAACTTCACAGGAAGTTTATCAGGAACTATTTTAACCTTAAGAAGGGTGACCTCTATGATGAGTCCCGTTTCAGCAGGATAGAATCCAGGCTGCAGGATCTGCCCTTTGTAAGTGTGATCCGGCCGCATGATGTAGTATTTATCGATGATAAGGCCAGGCTCATCCTTTATATTGACAAAAAAAAGGCCAGCCAGTTTGACGGCATCCTGGGTATAGCACCAAATGACCAGGCAAGCGGCAAACTATTAATTACAGGCGACATCAAATTAAAACTATTGAGTGCTTTTAATCGTGGTGAATTGATCGATTTCAACTGGCGCAAACTGGAGGCCAAAAGCCAGGACCTCAGTTTTCATTTTAATTTCCCATTCCTTTTCAATACACCTTTCGGAATTGATTACCGTTTACATCTCTTTAAAAAAGACACCTCTTACCTTACCCTGACTAACAACATCGGCATACAGGTATTGTACAACGGATACAATAATGTGAAAGTATTTTATGAGAACCAGCAATCGAATTTGCTGAGCACCGCCGGCCTGGAGTATGCCACAACCCTGCCCGAGTATGCGGATATAACCACCAGCCTGTACGGTCTCGGCCTTGGATATAACAGGCTGGATTACAGGTACAATCCACAGAAAGGTTATTATATTGACCTGAGCGCTGCCATCGGATCAAAGAAGATCAGGAAAAACGCTAATGTGAACCAGGCTCTTTACGACAGCATCCCATTAACAAGCACCTTATACAGATTACGGCTTAATGCTGCGCTATTTGTACCTCTGTTCCGCAGCAGCACCCTGCTGATCGGAAATAAAAGCGGTTTCCTGGAGAACAAGAACCTTTTCGACAATGAGCTGTTTCGCATCGGTGGCCTGAAAACCCTGCGGGGTTTTGATGAAGAATCGATCACGGCTTCGATATATTCCATTTTCACGCTTGAGTTTCGATACCTGTTTGATGTCAACTCATTCTTCCAGGTATTTTTTGATGGCGCTTATTATGAACATAATGCCAATTCAGGATACCTTAAGGATACACCCTATGGTTTTGGGGCGGGTATAAATTTCGAAACCAGGGCCGGCATCTTTGCTTTAAGCTATGCCCTTGGTAGCAGGGAAGGCCAATCGTTGCAGTTCAAATCAGCTAAAATACACTTCGGGCTTACAGCAAAATTTTAATTCTTTCCTGAATAACATTAGCACACAGCTATGCCTCCTGTTCGTCATAACTTAATTGTTGAAGGGAAGTATTTTTTACTATCTTGCACCGATTTATTAACCAAATTGAGCACAATGAAGAAACTTACACTACTTGTATTTCTAGTAGCAATCTGTAGTTGGGCTGCCTTTGCTGGCGGATACCAGGTAAGATTGCAGGGCCAAAAGCAAACAGGGATGGGATTGATAGGTTCCCCCTTTGCGCTGGGAGCCAGCAGCATCTTTTACAACCCGGGCGGTTTATCCATGATGGACACCAAATTCAGCTTTTCTGTTGGTGCCAGCGCTATCCTGTCCAATGCCACTTTTCAGAAAGATGCCACAAATTACCAGGCTGTGACAGACAACCCCCTGGGAACACCTTTTTATGTCTATGCAGCAGGGAAAATAACTGACAAACTCTCTATCGGACTGGGTATTTACACTCCATTCGGCAGTTCAGCCAAATGGGATGATAACTGGGCAGGCCGCTATCTGATCCAGAACATTTCACTGTCAGCTATCTATTTCCAGCCAACGATCGGTTACAAATTCAATGACATTATCTCCATCGGAGCCGGATTTGTTTATGCCTATGGCAAGGTTGAGCTTCAAAAAGCCGTTCCTTACAATAATGACTCCTACGCAACATTAGAAGGTTCTACAGGGAGCATGGGATATAATGTTGGTGTGATGATCAGGCCCACCGAGAAACTCAGCATCGGCCTCGATTATCGTTCCAAGATCATCATGAAAATTGAAGGCGGAGATGCTACCTTTAAGGTACCTGCATCCCTTTCAAGCACTGTTCCGGCAGAGAATAAGTTTGATGCAGAGCTGCCAATGCCTGCCAACTTTGATCTTGGTATTTCTTATGCATTCAATGAGAAATTTACCCTCGCTGTTGAGATGAATTACGTCTTTTGGAGTGTTTACGAAGACCTCACGTTTAAGTTTGAGCAGCAGGATGAACTGCTTGGATCAGTAAATCCAAGGAATTATAAAAACACAATTATTGGCCGTATCGGAGGCCAGTATACTCTGAACGACATGTTTGCTTTCAGGGCAGGAGTTTATTATGATCCTTCTCCAACCGATGATGACTATTTCAATCCGGAAACCGTAAGCCTGAACACCATTGCATGGACACTGGGTGTGAGCATTGTTCCGGTGAAAAACCTGAGCATCGACCTCTCCTACCTTCAATTGCACGGACTGGAAACCGAAAAACGGTATACACCTGCCAATTTCGGAGGAACATATAAGGTTATTACAGCCATTCCCGGTCTTGGGGTAAGTTATAATTTTTAATCCTAAAACGATAAAGACATGAAATTCAAATATTATATATTCATACTATTGCTCGCTACGATCGCTGCCTGTAAGCCTGAGATCGACGAGTTTTCGCCAAGTAAAGGAGGTGCAGATTTTACGTCCTTCCTTGCCGTGGGCAATTCTTTAACTGCCGGTTATGCAGATGGTGCACTTTATTTACCGGGACAAGAAGCTTCTTTACCAAATATCCTGTCAAAGCAATTTGCTTTTGTTGGTGGCGGCGATTTTAAGCAACCACTTACAGTTGATGACTTTGGAGTTGGATTTGACGGTATCACACCGGTTCCTAAACTTATATTGGGACCATCAACCGATTGTTTAGGCGTAACAAGCCTGGCTCCCGTACGTGCCCCCGTTGCAGTTGATCTTGCTAATTTACAATCCGTAGCCGCCGCCGGCCCTTATAATAACATCGCTGTGCCGGGAGTGAAAACATTTCATTTCTTCTTCGATCAACTGGCTATGGTAAATCCTTATTATGCCCGCTTTGCTCCTGATGTAAATACCCCGCTGATCAACCTGACAGCAGGAATCGATGCAAGTTTCTTTATGTTGTGGGCTGGTGCAAATGATGCACTTGGTTATGCCCTGGCAGGAGGTGCTGCAGATTCACTCACGAATCCCGGTGTATTTGCCTATGCCTACGATAACATCGTTAAAGCCTGCATGGTGAACCAACCCGGTGTTTATGATGAGGCAAAAGGCGTTGTTGCAAATATCCCTGACATTATGTCAATACCTTATTTCAGCTTTATGAGCACAAAAATACCATATAACAGCCTGGAATTGACTGCAGAACAAGCAGCAGGGCTTGAAATGCGATACAGATTTTATGGCTATGACTTTACATTTCAGGCAGCTCATAATGCTTTTGTGGTTCAAGATTCTGACGGCACCTGGGGCAGGATGACAGC
>DAOVZP010000349.1 GCA_030635045.1 Bacteroidota bacterium
ACGTTGTCGCCGGGAAGCCAGGTGGTAATATCAGCATCGGTGATCATCACCTCGGACCTTGTTTCATTCGTGAGCCTGATTGCCAATGGAAATTCCTTATAACATGGTGCAACACCTTTGTTATCCCACCACGATTTGAAGTGAAGTTTCTCGTTGGGTGCCACGAATTCAGGATAAGCAAAACTACGCAAGACAAAACGGTATCCCATCTTCTTAAGCCACCGGTTGATCTGTGGCCACCACTCTTCGGGTACACCTGATGATTTGGCATTGAAAGAGGATATGTGCCATTTCAGTGTTTCATCAATGATATAATCCACATCATCGGCATCGTATCCTTGTTTTTCTTTCCAGCTTTTAAGTGTACCGCAAATTTCAAGACTGACAGGCGCTTTTTTCCAGGCATCCTTCATTCCAAAATTGATGATGCCCTGGGGATAATAACGGAACATATGGGTCCATCCATCCTGCTCTTCAGCCCAGAATCCAAGATCGCCGATGCAATCGACCCTCCAGCCTACATTTGCCTGTGAAAGGCCGTATTTGTTCGTTTTCTCATCTGTCAGAAGCATTATCAGTGGTGTTATTTTGAAATTATCGGTATACGCGTTTACCAAAGCTGCCCTTGTTTTCTGCGTGACTATAGCAGAGCCTCTTCCTTCTCCCCAGAATCCGAGAATAGAAAGATCAACGGCTTCAAGGTCCGGGTGCCCATCGTACCGCTGACCAAGTGCTGTAATAAATTTTCCGAAGTATTGAGCGTATCTGGAATCTTCAGCATCCACCCGCCAGCCCTCTTTCCCTCCCGGCAACCATTCATCCCCTTCACCAACCATGGCACGATACCATACCGGTACATCCTTCTCAGGTCCGTTTCCATATGGAGCAATACGAAGTAAGAGGGTCTGTTGCCGCTCATGAGCTGTTTTTAAGGCTTTATCAATCATTGCCCAGTTATATTTGTCCATTTCCGGTTCTAAAAATTTCCAGTAAATCCTGAAATAGGC
This sequence comes from Bacteroidota bacterium, assembly GCA_030635045.1. Classification (GTDB taxonomy): domain Bacteria; phylum Bacteroidota; class Bacteroidia; order Bacteroidales; family B18-G4; genus B18-G4. Next base: position 1,008 of record DAOVZP010000349.1, read on the forward strand.
TATGGAGGTCATTGGATGATCTTTGTTTTCCAGGTTTCCATCAAACTCCTGGTACTCTATGGGGAAGCCTTCGGTCCACCCACTGCCTTCATTTAGTTCATCACCGTTAAATCGTTGAAAGGTCATAAAACCTATTCCCGGATTGGTCAGAACTTCGTCAGTTTCAATGGGCCTCACATAGATTGTTTTCTGAGCTGATACTTCAATTGTCATTCCCGAAATTATCATCAGGAAGACCAGGTAGCTTTTAAATGCTTTCATTTTGTCAGGTAGTTAATGATTTATTTTTCTGCTTTGAATATTGTTTCCTGGAATGGATCAAGCGTAACATGTCCTTCCGGAACTTTCTGTAAACTGCGTAAGTCGATAATGATACCCGGTTCTCCGGATCCTTTCAGGTCAAACTCCACTGGTTCCGGTGTCAGGTTGCTGGCATAAACCAGATAATCTGCTTCACGTTCAACAGCCCGCACTTCAACCCCTTTAACCAGATTTCCGTCCTTATCAAGCCCAACAAACGGGCGTTTTAATCCGAGCTTTTTGGCCAGTGGGGCCAGCAGTGTATGGTAATCTGTAGTCTTTAAAGGTGCAGCAAGGTAATAGAGAGCACCATTTCCGGTTTGTGCAAGGACAATGGCTGGTTTTCCATCGTCAAACTGGGCAAGTACCTTGTGGAGTCCCGGATCGATCGATTGTACCAGCCCATTTGAATAGAGAGTGAGAGGAGGGGTGTTGTCTTTGAAGATATCCTTGTTAAGTGTAGTTATCTTTTTCTGAACATCTCCGTATAATATGGTCTGTGAAAAACTCTGGTCGTAGTTTTGCACCTTTTCCCCCTCGCCTATGACGGGGGGAAGCGTCACGTCAGTTATGTTGATCCCAAAGTCTGATATCTTGCTATTTTCCCGGGCGTATTGATCGAAAATAAACGACTCGGGAATTATAACCGCTGTACCACCTGCTTCAATATATTTTTTTATTGCAGTGGCAACCTCGGGTCTGATGTATTTGGCAGCCGGAACGATAAGGAGCTTGAATTTAGCAAGCTTGCCTCCCAGGATCTGTTTTTCACTCACGAATCCAATCCTGCAACCAAGGTGGCGGGAGCCTTCCCAAACGGAGTAAACCGCATCGATATAAGGGGTGCGGCCCGCCTGTACAAGAGGAGGGGGTACCTGTACGCTGCTTGTTTTGGAATAGAGGATGGCCACTTCCGGTTCAGCTTGTGTAAATGCGGCAATTTCCGAACTTAATCTTCTGATATCGAGACCTATTCGCAGAACTTCGTCGATATCTGATAGTGATATGGTTTTACTATGAGGTAGCGATGACTGATTCATCTGCAGGTATTCCCGGCTGGGAGCACTGGCCCACCACCACTTGGAAATGGCTGATTTGCCATGCAGGAATTGAAGTAATACTCCATGCACCCCTCCGCCCATCTCAGGCTCTACCATTACTTTTTTCTTTTCGCTAAGGCTATAAAGCAGATCGGAGAATATAGTTGAGCTACCGGATTCATTCAGGATAACATCATCCACTTCGTTAATTATTTGTTCTTCGTCTATTCCGGAAACACTGTTGGATGAACTTAGCATCGACGATGTGCCTCCGGCGCAGATCGGAATGTCCTGATCGAATTTGCGCATTTCACTTTTAATCCAGGTCAGGTAATCTGTAAAACGCCTGGTATTAAAACAAGCCCAGTCGTACCATGCCGCACGGTTTACAGTTTCAACGGGACGTGCGTTGTGCGTTGCAGGTGCCTCAATTTGCTCAAAGGATTGATATCGCGTATCCCAGATTCGATTGAGCACTGAAATGTTATTATGCTTGATTTTGAGCCAGTCGCGGAACATTTGC
>DAOVZP010000012.1 GCA_030635045.1 Bacteroidota bacterium
CATGTTTATCAAGGATGTTTGGATTGTCGAGGGTAGTCAGAAGCTGGTATTTTGAAGTGTTAGAATGACAACTCAGGCAGATCTCGTTATCATACAGAATGAATTCCTGCATATTCTCATTTGTCCTGGCATTGATCCTATAGGTGTGCGGACTATGGCACATCCAGCATGTAAATTCTTCTGAGTGTTTAGAGGAATGAACACTTTTATGAAATTCCTCATCAATACCTTCAAAATTGTATTGGGCATAATCATCATCGCCTCCATGGCAATCCAGGCATTCATAAATTGGTTCCATGCGGAGTTCCCCGGCATGCGGGAAGTCTGCATAATCCTCGGAATGACAATCGACACAGCGGAAATTCCAATGGTTTGATATATAAAATTCAGCTGAATCAACAATGCAATATGGGTTCATCCTTTCTTTTACCTCTCTTTCGATCCAGTCATTGTAATAATAATAATAGGTGTGACCATGGCATTTCAGGCATTCCTGGTTCTCTTCCTGAAACTCATAATCTCTTTGTGGCTCTTCAACAGGGGTTTGAGACGATAGGGGTTGAATCAGAAGATAGAGAAACAAAAGTATTGGTATAGGAGCAGTGAATAGCAGCGACCTTCTCATAGCAATATTAAATTAGAGAAAAGGTGCCGTTTGTTCAAATGGCACCTTTGAATTATTCACCCGGCTATTTCAATGTTCTCAGATAGTTGATGATAGCCCATCGATCTTCATCATCAGTGATCTTCTTCTCATAATTGGGCATTTCATCTCTGCCGATGATAGATTTGAAATACATTTCTCCATCAGTGTCATCCTGGAAGGTTTCTGTAGCAAAGCTACCGGGGAATGTTTCGAGCTGTTTGGCTTTGGGCCCGTCTCCCAAACCTTTATTTCCATGGCATGATTTACAATGCTTGCTGTAAAGCATTTTACCTATCTTAATGAGATCTGTATCACCAGCATAAGGGTTTTCCATCTTTGCATATTTTGATGGAATTTCCCATGGTCCTCCCTTCTTCTGGTCCTGTGGCGCTATAAAGGCCATAAATGCCATTGCAAAAAATAATACGGCAGCGATGCCGATAATCTTGTTGATTGATCTAGTTTTCATATTCATGCTTTTTAAAGATTTATAATTGTTAAGTTATATGATTCTGATTTTTTGCCTTCATCCCTTAAAAGCTCCACAATCGGGTGATCGTGAACCCAAAGAACAGGTCCCCATCCAGCCAGTCGTTCTGGTTTTCCATCATGGTGTACTGTGGTGAAAGGTCGGTGGCCGAAGTCACGAAGATCTGAAAGCAGTGCGTGCTTGTAGAAATCTCCCATCCAATTCCAAAATTTTGTTTGGGTGGGTTTGTAAGCGTAGTGTGCTCCTGGATCCCTTTTATCTCTAAAGGAATGCCGTAGTTAAAGATAATTGATGATTGTGCTGTTACCCTGGCTCTTCCGGAGAAAGAAATCCCGATCTTATCATGCTCCATGAGAGAATCGACCCTGTTGATATGGGAAAAGCTTCCTGAAACCTGAATCGAAAGCCAGTCGGTAAATTTACGTGCCACGATCAATTCTGTAAAATAGGAAAGACGGTTTGTAAACTTATAATTCTGGCCAAAATAACTTTCGGCCCTGGCATCGATCCCCATATTACCATAAGCGGTAAGGGCAACAGGCATCTTATCGTCCCTGGTCTGTTCCAGTATATTATACTTGATCCGGAAGTCCTGCAATTTTCTGTATTTGGTTGTACCGAAGCCAACCGATAATTTATTGGTGATGCTGTAGTTGACTCCCAGCCTGATGTTGGATGAACCGTAAATTCCGAACAGGTTTGAAATGTTTTCGATCTTGTCAAAGCGGTGCTCGATAACGAACTCAAGTGTTTTCGCAGTCGGAATATACACAGTCTGGTTGTCGATCACTACAGGACAGCCAAATGGAGCCCTTACCGGTTTGCTTTTCACCCTGGCTATTTCTGTTTCCTCATCCTGAGCGATCAAAAATACAGGAAGGAGTAGGAGGATGGTCAGGAATATATTTAGTTTTTTCATGCTCTGAAATTTTAATAAATGATAATTAGTTGTCTAAGGCTCCCTGTTGTATCCATGCCAGAACAATTTCTTCATCGCCGGGATCGGTATAGGGTACCATCGACCCACTTTTCATGGCTGTATAGAGGATACTTGCTTCCGGGGTTTCCGTATCAACATATGCTCCATCGATCAATGAATTATAGGCATTGCCTTCTGAAAGGTCGGGAGGTGTAGACCCCGGCCCATGACAAACATTGGTATTACAACCATTGTTGAAAATGGGCATTATATCTGATGAAAAACTAACAGTTTCAGGGATTGGCTTTTTTTCAGGCTGTATCCACTCGTACTCACAGGAACAGAGGATAAACCCTGCCAGAACAAATAACATCAAAACTTTAAATATCTTCATATCGGTATTTTTTAAAAAACAAGAAAAAAGGCTTCAACGTACAACTGAAGCCTTTTTTCGTAATGTGAAATATTAATTACTGAAGGGCATCAATTGAATATTGCAATACATCTCTAATGTAAGTAGGATTGTGAACACCAAGACTCCTGTCTTCAGTAATTGCTTTGTAATTTAAGCAAGCACCGGCAACTTCAGCAGCGTAAGTTCCTGGGATTGAGCTATCGCTTCCATCCTCAGTAATACCAGCAGCATCAAGCAGTAATTTAAGTTCTACCAATTTACCCGCAATTAGTGTCTGGGTGGCCTCCATTACTAATTCCAACATATCTTCATCAGTGTGACAAGCTAAACATCCTGCAAGGTTTACCACATCATGTCCATGATATTCATACGTCATACCAAATTGATGTCCACCGGCTTGACCACCATAAGCCTCTGCCATATGGCATGTAGCACAGGTATTTTCAATATTATTGTGTGGATGATTAGTACTTACATCTGGTGGCTCCCACAGTCCCATTGCAGCTATAGTATTAGCTTGTGGGCCATGGTGAACGCCATAACGACTGGATGTAACCTCAATATCGGTACCTCCTGCTGCTTCAGGGAATGGATCAACCGTACGGCCCTGGTGACAGCTTGCACAAAGGCTTGCTGCACCAAAATCGAAAGTATTGTTGCCTGTGTTTCTCAGCTCAACAGGACCTGTAACGGTGAAAGCATAGTCATCAGTTGTGTATGTGTCGTGGATCATATGACACGTGTAACAGTTTACCATATTAGGATTATGTATCATAGCACCTTCTGCTTCATAGTCATATGTACCATCAAGATTACCTAAAAATCCCTGACTTGTGTGGCAGATGGCACACTCACCAGAATTTCTCTCATAGGTATCTCCGGTAGCATGTGTGGAATTTTCCCATTGATTTATTTTGGCAGTTAATTCCTGTGAAGCATTATGACACTGGCCACAGGAAGCGGTGCCATCAGTGCCGTTAATTCCATTTTCTCCGGCAGGCCCCTGTTCCCCCTCTTTCGTACAACTTGCTACGATAATTGCGAGTGCAAGTGCGGGAAGAATGAGTAAAATAGTTACTAGTTTTTTCATAGTGTTGGTTATTAATTTGGTTTAATATTACAATTCACTTAGCAAGTTTACGAACACCTATGTGAATATTGAAAAAGTTGGATATGATGTTGATGAGGAAAAGCAGAATGCGAACTACTTATTTCTAAGTATACATATCAATTAAATGTTGATAAAAAACAATACAAATATTGTTATAGCCACAGTAACAGGATGTTGCCTTTTAGAAAAAGTAACAACATTAATTGAATTCGAATACTTGGACTGAATATAAATTAGGTAATGGGTAGATTATCCGGTTTCTCCGATCCTGATAAGTTCCTTCTTATTCAGGATCTCAATAACATTGCCGTCGACCCTGAGAAGGCCCTGGTCCTTGAAGACTTTTATTACCCTGATCACATTTTCTTTCGACATGGCAGTCAGGTCAGCAATATCCTGCCGGCTGATGGTAATGATGAAAGGGTTACGGCCGTATATCTCATCCAGCAGGAAAATAAATGCATCCGCTATGCGGCCATGCATCTGCTTCTGGGTGAGGTTGATGAACTTCTTGAAATTTGCGATGGAGATTTGATTTGTCCTTTTCAGAAGGTCGCAGGCGAAAACCGGGTTGTGCTCGATCAGTTCCTCAATGATCTTGGTATCCACCAGGCATGCGGTGGTTTCTTCAACTGCAGCAACAGAAAAATGATGCCGGTAATCAACAAACATTCCGGGCCCGCCGATCATCTGTACCGGCTTGGCAAAAGATAAAATGAGGTTTCGTTTATTGAGGCCTTCGATATATAATTTTGCGAGTCCTTCTGTAATGCAGGCAACATGAGTGAGAGGGGATCCCTGCTTGAAAATGATCTCACCCTTGTTAAAGGTAAGTTCATAACGGTTATTATCAACATGCTCAAGCTCTTCATCGTTAAGCAGAGCAAATATATTATTTCGCTTTTTGCAGTTTTTACAGCTGCGTAAGTGGTCTTTGGTCGACATAGTGGCTGTGTCCTGTTCAATGCTGGTATGCTATCAGGGCAAAGTTATCATAAATAACAAACTCTTGCTTACTTAATAAGCAGTTTTGTATTACCAGTCTGCTTAAATATCTGCAAAAACCGGACTTTATTACTTGTACAGCTCCGAAGCGTCAACAAAGATCAGGTACTCGTGGATGAGGTCGCCCTGCATTTTCAATATTACGGAGAAAGGGATTGATAATGCTGAATCATCGTGACGTGTATAAGTTACCATTCCTGTTGCAAAACGTGTGTTGTCAACTTTCCAGTCTTCGATCTGCTCATGCCTGATGCCTTTAATACTCTGGTAGAAATTATCAAGAAAGCCTGTGATTGCTTCCGTTCCTACTACCCCGGGGATATTTGCAAAACGGAAAATGCCATTTTCTGTCATTAATGCAGCAAGCGCTGCCCCGTCTTTAGCATCGACGATGCTGTACATATCTTTAATAAAATTGTCTGTGCTCATATTTTCAGTGTAATGAGGTTTATAGTTAAACCTAACATCAGGGGGACAAAATTGTTCAGGGACAAGTGAAGAAAAAAACACTGCAAGAGCAGGTTTAATTAATCTGTAAGATCAGGATTAGAAAGAATATCATTTGGATCAGCGGGTAGTTCTTTTATCAGCTTCGACCGTTCATCCAGCAGTTTGTTTATCTCTTTATCAGTGAGGTCGGGATTCTTCAACATCTCATCGATCTTCGCAATGTCGTCGGGGATCCGGATCTCCTCTTTTAACGGCGCTTCTTCAAGGTCAAGGTCACCGGCATCATCGCCCAGTTCCATCTTAAGCTGTTCCACCAGGCCGGCGATCATGCCCTTTACCGGCTCACCAAATTTTTCCAGCAACTCCTCCGATAACTGCTCACGCATATTCTCGTAATTACTGAGCAGGAACTCAAAATTCTTATAAAAAGTCTTGTCAATGCCCGGTACGTCATCAAGGGAAGATTTCTCCTTTAGCTTTTTGAACAACTTGATCAGCAAGTCGAGATTTTCATTGAATGACTGTTCTTCACTACCCATATCTCTTTTTTTGCAAAGTTACTGTATATTGTTAAAACGATTGTTGCTTAAAATCATTGTCTATATTTGTATGTTAATTAATCTAAACATATAACAATGAAAACATCACTTTGGTTTACTATCCTTGCAATATTATTTTCCCTTTCCCTGCACGCTCAGAATATCAATAAAAAGATTACTGACAGCGAGCTTGACCAGGAGATCCTTATCGGATATTGTAACAGGGCTGCCCTTCAGGAAGGGGAGTTCGGTGAGTATTATTTGCAGGAATATGAGAATTATGATGCTGATAAGCAATTTATTGAAAAGATATATAATGTTGAAGGGAGTGTCGACATCGTACTGGTTTTAGGAACCTGGTGCCAGGATAGCCAGGAGCAGGTCCCAAGGTTTTACCGGATAATGGATGACGCAAAGGTGCCTGATGATGTAATTGCTGTTATATGTGTCGACGGAAATAAGACCGGTGGGGAACTGTCAATCGAACATCTTGGGATTGAACTGGTTCCTACATTCATCGTCTATCGCGGGGGCGAAGAGATAGGCCGCATCATCGAAACCCCCGAAGCCTCGCTGGAGGAAGATTTTTGGAATATAATAAAATAAGCACTCGGCACTCATCACTCATCACTCGGCACTCAAAAGCTCCTCTTATGATTGTTTATTCAAGCATAAAAGATATCCAGTCAGCCATACGGCAACACAGAGCTGACGGGCTTTCCATAGGGTTCGTCCCCACCATGGGAGCCTTACACAGGGGGCATATTTCATTGCTGGAGCAGTCGATAAAAGAAAACGATATCAACATTGTCAGCATCTTCATAAATCCCATACAATTCAATAATAAGCAGGATCTGGAAAAATATCCCAGGACCCTGGAAGATGATTGTAAAAAGCTGGAGGAGGCCGGATGCGATATTGTTTTTGCCCCTTCCGCCGGTGAGATGTATCCGGAAGAGGTGAAGGAACACTACGATTTTGGGCAGCTTGAAAAGGTAATGGAAGGAGAGCATCGTCCCGGGCATTTCAATGGTGTTGCAGTGGTGGTGAAGAGGCTCTTTGACATTTGTATGCCCCATAAAGCATATTTCGGTGAGAAAGACTTCCAGCAGCTGGCTATCATAAAAGCATTGGTTGAGCAGGAGAACATGCCGCTTGAGATCATTGGCTGCCCAATCATCAGAGAGGAAGACGGCCTGGCTATGAGCTCCCGCAATATACGTCTGAGCCCGGAAGAACGATCCATCGCCCCGGAGATATTTAAAAGCCTGAATTGGATAAAGCAGCAGGCCGGAGACAGAAGCATCGGGGAAATTGTGACCCTTGCCGAAGAAAAGCTAAATACCATGCCCGGCATGAAGGTCGAATATATCTTCATCGCTGATGAGGGTACACTTATGCCTGTACAGAGCTGGGATGAAGCTGACAATATAAGGGCCTTTATTGCACTCTTTATGGGAGATGTCAGGCTTATCGATAATCTGAAAATTAAGTGAAGATTGCCTGTCTTTTTAAAGGATAGCTACCCTAAAGTTGCATTTCTGTGTTGAATTTTTGTAATTTTGCCCTGATATGCAAATCGAAGTACTAAAATCGAAGATACACCGGTGCACTATTACCGAGGCCGACCTTCACTATGTCGGAAGCATCGCCATTGATGAAGATCTGATGGATGCTGCTGCATTGATCGAGAACGAGAAAGTACATATTTATAATATCTCCAACGGTGAGAGGCTTGCAACCTACGTTATCAAGGGTGAAAGGGGCTCAGGGATTATTTCCCTGAATGGTGCCGCTGCCCGTAAAGCTGCCATTGGCGATCTCATTATCATTGTTTCTTATGCTTCAATGGATCCTGAAGAAGCAGCTTCGCACAAGCCTGCGATCATTTTCCCTGATGCGAATAATAAACTTTAATAAGTGAAGAAGGTCCTGTCTGTATTTAATTATCTGGTATTCCTTCTTTTAGGGATGTTGTTTCTATGGTTGGCTTTCAGGAACCTGAACGGGAAAGAGATCATAGAGCAGATCATGCACGCTGATTACCTGTGGATAATATTAGGCATGGGTGCCGGGATCCTCGCTCATATAGTCAGGGCCGCCCGCTGGAATATCCTCATTAATTCAATGGGGCACAAAACCCGGCTTTCCACAACTTTTTATGCCGTCATGACGGGATACCTTGCCAATACCGCAGTGCCGAGGCTGGGGGAAGTCACCAGGTGCGGCGTGCTCAGCAAAAAACAAAATATCCCTTTTACAGAATTGCTGGGTACCGTAATTGCTGAACGCATCTTCGATATGGTTATCATGCTATTGATCATAATCTCTGTGATCATGTTCCAGCTTGGACTAGTAGGGGAATTTGTGGATAAATTCGTATTTACTCCACTATTCTCAAATTTTGAGAATAACCTTATTCCTGCTCTTGTTATCCTGGCGATATTGCTAAGCCTCTTTTTAGGCCTTATTTTCTTTTGGAAAAGATATCGTAAGCGTTTAAGAAAGTATGCTTTTTACCGCAAATTTTCACAATTTGCAAAAGGCATGGTGGAAGGCATAAAAACCATAAAAAGAACAAAGAACAAAGGCTTGTTCATGCTGTATACTGTCATAATCTGGGGGATGTATACCCTGATGATATACCTGCCTTTCTTCTCCTTTGAAGCAACCTCACACCTTGATTTCGGGGACGCCTTCACAGTGATGAGCATCGGAAGCCTTGGCATTGTTGCTCCTGTTCCCGGCGGTATCGGGACATATCACTTTATTGTGAAGGCCGTATTATTTGAACTGTATGGTGTTGATCAGGCCTCAGCGGCATCATTTGCCACCATCACCCATGCTGCACAAACACTAATGATAATAATTGTGGGAGGATTGTCCTTCCTGATGTTATTTTTGCAAAAAAACAAAGTTGAAAATGAATCATCTTGAGCATATAAAATCTAAGATCTGGCACATGGATCAAGAGCTCGACTGGCAACTGGCTGTCTGGCGCTTTCATGAGAATAAGATAGTATTTACCAACGGATGCTTTGATATACTGCACCTTGGACATGTCGACTACCTGGCCAAAGCGGCCGGGGAGGGCACACTACTCATCGTGGGCTTGAATTCGGATGCCTCAATGAAACGCATCAAAGGCAGTTCACGCCCCATCCAGGATGAAAACTCAAGGGCTATGGCTCTTGCTGCCTTCGGCTTTGTCGGTGCGGTGGTGATCTTCGAAGAAGATACACCCTATGATCTCATCAAAAGGGTTCAGCCCGATGTACTTGTCAAGGGGAAAGATTATGAGCCAAAAGATATTGTCGGTGCTGATATTGTAGAGAAAAAAGGTGGTAAATTGGTGACCATGGACCTGGTTGAAGGTTATTCAACATCTGCCATCATCGATAAGATCAAGGGATCTCCCGGGCAATAAACTGACTAAGTAAGCATCATGGCAAAAGCACAAAGCGTCTTTTTCTGCCAGAACTGCGGAGTCCAATCACCGAAATGGATTGGCCGTTGTCCCTCCTGCGGGGAGTGGAACACTTATGTGGAAGAGATCATTAAAAAAGAAACCCCGAGGGAATCATCCATGGGGGATATCAAGTCCACTAAGAAAAATGCCCCCACATCCATTGAAAAGATCAGTAAAAGTTCAGAGGAAAGAATGGATACCGGAACTGCGGAATTGAACAGGGTGCTTGGAGGTGGCCTTGTTGCGGGATCCCTTGTGTTGATCGGTGGTGAGCCTGGCATAGGTAAATCAACCCTGATGCTTCAGGTGGCACTGCGCTTTGAAAATCGGAAGATACTATATGTAACAGGGGAGGAGAGTGATCAGCAAATAAAAATGCGTGCCGACAGGATCGGATACGGTAACCCTGATTGTTTGATCCTGACAGAAACCAATACACAAAACATCTTCAGGTTTCTTGAGCAACTCGAACCCGATGTGCTGGTGATCGATTCAATACAGACGCTATACACCGATCGCATCGATTCATCACCGGGAAGCATTTCCCAGGTCCGCGAATGTGCTGCCGAGCTGCAGCGATATGCCAAGCTTACTGATACACCGGTGATATTGATCGGGCATATCACGAAAGATGGCATGCTGGCAGGGCCCAAGGTGTTGGAACATATGGTCGATACTGTGCTTCAGTTTGAGGGTGACAGGCATTATGAATTCCGCATCTTACGTTCTGTCAAGAATCGTTATGGCTCGACCTCGGAACTTGGTATTTTCGAGATGACCGATAAAGGCCTCAGGGAGATCAGCAACCCCTCTGAGATCCTTATTTCACAACGCGATGAGGCCCTAAGTGGTGTGGCCGTGGCTGCTACCATCGAAGGACAACGCCCCATGCTGGTCGAAACCCAGGCACTGGTTGGCTCCGCTGCTTATGGAACCCCGCAACGCTCTGCTACCGGCTTTGATGCTAAAAGATTGAACATGTTGCTTGCTGTCCTTGAAAAGCGTGCCGGGTTTAAACTGGGGGTCAAGGATGTCTTTCTGAATATTGCAGGAGGCATCCGTGTCGACGATCCGGCTATCGACCTGGCCATTATCAGCTCTGTAATGTCATCAAATGCCGACCTGCCCATCCCGCAGCATTATTGCTTTGCCGGTGAAGTAGGACTATCCGGTGAGATAAGGGCGGTGAACAGGATCGAGCAAAGAGTAGCGGAAGCAGATAAGCTTGGCTTTGAGAAGGTTTTCATTTCATCATATGCCCGGAAGAACATAGACCAAAAAAAATATAAGGCAGAGATCGTCTTCGTGAAAAAGATAGAAGATCTTATTAAAGCCTTGTTTGGGTAGACGGCAAGCGGTTGACGGTTGACAGTTGACGGTAGGCAGTGATAAAAATTACTCCCGTATATAATTAAAAATCGACTTCAAGGACGATCGGGCAATGATCCGAATGATGTGCATCCGGAAGGATAAGTGCACGCCTGAGTTGTGATTCCAGCGATTGGCTGGCCATGTGGTAATCGATACGCCAGCCAAGATTTTTGGCCCTGGCATTGGCACGGTAACTCCACCAGGAATAATTGTGCGGCTGATCGTTGAAGATCCGGAAAGTATCGATAAAACCGCTGTCGATAAAACCGCTCATCCATTCCCTTTCTTCCGGGAGGAAACCCGAGCTTTTGGCATTTCTTATGGGGTCATGAATATCGATGGGCTTGTGACAAATATTATAGTCTCCTGAAAGGATCAGTTTCGGCCGTTCTTTTTTAAGCGCATCTACGTATCGCTGATAATCTTCCAGCCACATCATTTTAAAGGCCTGTCTTTCCTCCCCGCTCGACCCTGATGGATGATACACGCTTACCACGCTGATATCGCCATAATCAGCACGTATAAAACGGCCTTCATCATCATATTTTTGAATACCAATGCCATAGCTAACATGATCCGGCTCCGTTTTGCTAAGAATGGCAACCCCGCTATAGCCTTTCTTTTGTGCCGAAAACCAGTAACTGCGGTAACCAAGTGCTTCGATATCAAACAGTGGGATCTGATCAGGCTGTGCTTTGGTTTCCTGCAGGCAGACAATATCGGCATCGACGGCAGTGAGCCAGTCAAGCAGGCCTTTGCGTATGGCTGCACGTATGCCGTTCACGTTATAAGAGATTATCTTTTTCATTGGTGCCGAAGATACAAAAAAGACCTCACAGCTGGGGTGACCTCACAGGCCGTACGACCTGTGAGGTCACCTTATTTGCAATAATATCTTCATTTGCATTATATTCGCAAACTATAAGCCTCTTTAATGAGAAAAGTGTCAGTATTACGACGTTTCCTGATCTGGCGGATCAAGAATATGAGCCAGCGCAATTTTATCATGATCCTGAGTGTGATCATTGGTGTCCTTGCCGGATTGGGTGCCGTGGTGATCAAAAATGGGGTACACCTGATTAAGGAACTGCTTACCAGCAACATTGTGGCCAACTATCAGAATTACCTGTTTTTCTTCCTCCCCGCCATTGGAATCCTGATCGCTGTTCTCTATATCCGCTTTGTTGTCAGAAAACATGTCGGGCATGGCATTCCCAGTGTATTATTTGCCATCTCGCAATCGCATGGGGTCATCAAGCGGCATAACATATTCTCTTCAATCATAACCAGTATTTTTACAGTGGGCTTCGGGGGTTCGGTAGGGTTGGAAGGCCCGACAGTTGCAAC
>DAOVZP010000112.1 GCA_030635045.1 Bacteroidota bacterium
TAACAGTAATACAGATTTCTCCCTTCGGTCGAAATGACCTTGGGAAGACCTTTTGAGAGGGCGTTTATTTTGGGCGATAGGCGATGGGCGGTGGGCGGTGGGCATTGCCAGATTAATATTTATTACTTAACTTTATCCGACAAAACGGCCCGGCGCCTGGTGACTGATGCCTAATGCCCATCGCCCATCGCCCAACGCCTAACTTCATGCCTATGGACCGCCGATCATTCATAAAAAGAAGTGCCGCAACAGGAGCAGCTGCTTTTCTGGGTACCTCATTAATTGGCAGGAAAGTACTTGCCGGTATCATCGATAAAGAAGCCGATATTTCAGTAATAAACGGCACGGATTATTTCGTGAATACACAACAGGCCGTTGAGCTTCTGGGGGGGATGCAGAAATTCGTGCATCCGGGTTCAAAAGTGGGCTTGATCATAAACTCGGGATTTGAGCAGAAAGGGGCATATGTAAACCCTGATATCTCATTGTCTACCATAAAAATGTGCTTTGAAGCAGGTGCTGAAGAGGTTGTTTGCCTTCAGGTGGTTGCTGATACATATTGGGCACGAAGTGATCATCATGAAGGGATGAAAGAAATGTTTAAGTCTGTTTCACAGGTAGAAAGCAACAACTTCCCTGCTGAATTCAATGATGAAGACTGGAAACTTGTTCCGGGTATCGAGGGTGCAAATTCCCTGGGGGAAGTAGAAGTGATAAAAGCACTGGATGAGGTGGATGTGCTCATTAATATCTTTATTGCCAAGCATCATGCAGGCGCACTCTATACAGGAGCATTGAAAAATTCAATGGGTTTCTGCACCAGGAAGTCCTGTGTCTTCTTTCACCTGGGCTCCGGAGAAAGGAACGATCCTGAATTCCTTGCCCAATGCATTGCAGATATTAACCTGGTCAGGCAGCCCGACCTTATTATCGGGGATGCTACTGAATTTATCACGACCAACGGCCCTTCAGGCCCGGGGGAGATGAGCAAGCTCGATAAGATCTTTGCCGGCACCAACCTTGTGGCTATGGATGCTCTGGGCGTTTCGTATAACGATATGGACGCAGAGGATATACTTACTTTGATCAAAGCAGAAAAAATGGGACTGGGGACGTATGATATTGGTGGGTTGAATGTTGTTGAAATCTCTTAAAAAGTTTTGAGTGTTGAGTTTTGAGCCCTTCGACTTCGCTCAGGACAGGTTGTTGGGTTGATTTTAAATTTTGAATTTTAAATTTTTAATTACTGTGAAACTCTGTGCCTCTGGGTCTCTGTGGCAGTAAACAAAAAAAAATGATCAGATTTGTCTTAAGCATATTTTGTTTGATCGGATTTGCCGGCCTGCAAGCCCAGGAATCCATAAACAGTATTATTTTGCCGGAAGATTGCCCGGGCATTGAGGTTTCCGGTGAATCGAAATTGTATGTGGGCGACGATCTTTTCAATCTTATCAATGGCGGGGCAGAGCTTTATCATGAATTCGGCTTTGCAGAGGTCCTGGTAACTGAAATATTAATTCAGGGGACAGACCCTTTGAAAGTGGAAATCTACGATATGGGAAGCCCTGAGGCTGCCTGGGGCATATATTCCATGACGACCACGAGTAATTCACGCCAGGTTTATCTGGGGGTTGCCGGAAGACAGGGAGAGGGATTTACTCAATTCATTAAAAGCAATTACATGGTTTATATGTATTATGATCAAATTCAGGATACGCTACTCCAATATGTCGGCGGATGTATTTCCGGGCATATCGAATTATCCTCTGGCCCGCCGGCACTGATGGATATCGTTGAGGTGGGGGAGGGAGAAGCAGAGAAACTGTTTTACTTCAAAGGGAACCTTGGATTGTCAAGCGTGTATAATTTTCATTACAAAGACGTATTTGGTTACACAAGCGGTGCTGCTGCCATTTATCCCGGACTGAAAGTGTTTCTATTCAATTATGAATACGAAACATCCTGCATTGAAAATTATAATGCAGCGAAGGAGTTCTTTATAAACAGTTCCAAATACCATGAACAGCTAACGCTTCGCGGATCATTCCATATGAAAGACCGCAAGGAACAACAGATCGACTGCTACTTTGAAAACACTTTCCTGGTGATCTTCATCTATTCTGGAGAAATGGATGTGAATGAGATGAGGGAACGTATCATAGACAATATGGGTGTCAAATAATGCTTTTGGCAGTAATTTAAACAAGATGAATGGATAATCTAGTATTTGGCATACTGACAATCCTCTTATGTTTTATTGGATATTCTTTCGCATGGAAATTTCAGTCCAGGGACAATTATAAAATTGCAATTCTCCTTTTAATTCTTTGTGGACTGATACTTCGCATTTACACGTCAACTGACTTTTTCTTACATACCTGGGACGAAAGATACCATGCACTTGTCGCAAAAAATTTTATTCAACACCCCTGGACACCCACTCTTTATGATAATCCGGTTCTTCCATACGATTTCAGAGTCTGGGTTGGAAATCACATTTGGTTACATAAACAACCACTGCCTTTGTGGACAATTGCGGCAAGTATGCACATATTTGGTGTCAATGAAATTGCATTGCGAATACCATCAATCATTTTGACCACAATTGGGATTTGGCTGACATTTTCAATTGGTAGCTATTTCTTCAACAAAAAGACAGGCTTTTTAGCAGCTTTCTTTTACTCTATTAACGGACTAATTATTGAATTGACTGCCGGAAGAGTTGCATCAGATCACATTGATATTTTCTTTCTATTCTTTATCGAAATAGCAATTTTCTTCAGTATTCTGTTTGCACGAAAAAAAAATACAATCTATAATATTCTTGCAGGAGTTTGTATTGGGGCTGCTATTATGTCTAAGTGGTTGCCGGCTTTAATAGTGCTTCCAATTTGGCTGTTAATTGTCATTGATTCAGGAAACTTTAAAGTGAAATCAATTATATTTCAATTCAATATCTTATTGATAACTTGTGTTTCCGTTTTTCTCCCCTGGCAGATTTATATTTTTACAGCATTCCCACTTGAAGCAGGATGGGAATCGAGCTTTAATTTCAGGCATATCACGGAAGTTATTGAAGGACAGGCAGGGCCTTTTTATTACTTCTTTGATAAGATTAGAATTAGCTATGGGGAATTAATTTACCTGCCATTACTTTGGTTTTTATGGAAAACCTGTAAGAATTTTAATGATAAAAAGGGATTGGCTATCTGTATCTGGTTCCTGATTCCATTCATTTTCTTCTCATTCGTTACAACCAAAATGCAGGCCTATATTTTATTTACAGCTCCGGCATTATTTCTTATAACTGCTGATTTTTTCTTTGCCTTATCAAAATATAAAAAGAACCATAAATTTAAATGGTTTTTCAACTTAATATTGATTCTTCTTATAGTTTTGCCGATAAGGTATTCAATTGAAAGGATCAAGCCTTTCGAAAAGAGAGATAGAAATCCACAATGGGTGGCTGATCTGAAAGAACTCAACAAAGAAAATATGGACAAAGCCATATTATTCAATTATGAATACCCAATTGAAGCAATGTTTTATACAAATTTGATTGTGTATCCATACATACCGGACAGAAATACAATTTCTGATTTAATAGCAAAAGGATATACTGTAATCATCAACGACAATGGAAATATTCCTGCAGACGTTGAAACAATTAACGGAATAATTAAAAGAAAACTACCTACTGACGACCCTTATTAGTTACATATTGCTTATATGCTGATTTTAATCATATGAATTGTGCTTTATGCTAACAAGCTACCAGTAACCAGTAGCCAGTAACTGCCCGTTGCTTGTACATAGGATAATTTTTTATCAACATCACTGGATAAACACATCCATTTAAGTTAACTTTGTCATTAAACAAAAAATAAAAAACATGAAAACACTAAAGAGAATTATTATCTGGTTGCTCGTAATTATCGTCCTGCTTGTCGGGGTTGCATACCTGCTACCCGGATCCTACAAGGTTGAGCGTTCTACCCTGATCAAAGCCGACAGAGGCATGGTCTTTAACATGGTCTGTGATTTTGACAACATGGAACTTTGGACTCCCTGGTCATTGGACATGGATACAACAGTTGTTTTTGAAAACATCGGCAGCTGTGAAGTTGGTGCCGTTCATAAATGGGATGGTGAAGAGATGGGCAAAGGTAAGATGATGATCACAGAACTCATATCGGGTGAAAAGATAGTATGGGAACTGGGATTCGAAGGATACAGTCAAAAGATGCTTGCAGGAATGACATTTGAACCCGAAGGTGATGAGTGGCTTGTTACCTGGACTGCCTCAGGGGATCTTGGGTATAATCCCATATACAGGTATTATGGTCTGATGATCGACTCTGACCTTGGCCTGGATTATGAAAACGGCCTGGAAAACCTCAAAACACTTTGTGAAGGACTTCCTGATTATCCCGGTATTGAAGTTACCACAATTGCTTCAATGCCCGCCTTATCGGTAAAGGATTCGGTAAAGGCCACAGACATTGGTGTCTTTCTCGAAACCTACTTTCCCCAGCTGTACATGTACACGATCAGACAGGGGGGGACACCAACCGGCCACCCATATGCAGTATATTATAGCTGGGATCCCGAAGGGCTGATCCTCATGGAAGCAGGCATTCCACTGACAGAACCCCTGGAGGGTGAAGGAGTGATGATGGCAACAGAAACACCTGGTGGAAAAGTTGTCAAGGCAGTTTATTACGGCCCATATGAAGAAACAGCAAAGGTCTATAATGCGCTTGAGCAATACATGAACGTTTTAAAGATTGAAAAGGCCGGCCCGCCATGGGAAGTGTATGTGACCGATCCCATGCAGGAGCCTGATCCTGCTAAAAGGGAGACCATAATTTATTTTCCTGTAAAATAGTACTTGGAGTACTTGAAATACTTGGAGTTTGGAGTTATCCAGTATCTAGTATCCAGTACACCTGCGCTAAAGCTTCGGTGCACGAAGCATCCATTAATTAACTAATTTTACTGCAAACTCAACGCCCCCATGTGCGGCCGCTATATACTGGTACAAAAGCTTGAACTGATCGAGAAAAGGTTCAACGTAACTGCTCCCGGAGGGGTGGAGTGGAAGCCTGCATATAATATATCACCCGGCCAGGTAGCTCCTGTCATTACAAGCGATAATCCCAAAGAATTGCAGCTGTTTCGTTTCGGGATGACTCCCTTCTGGGCAAAAAAGCCAATGTATATGATCAATGCCAGGGCGGAAGGCGATCATAATAAGGATGACGATCCGAAATATAAAGGGGCGAAGGGTATCATTACAAAGCCTTCATTCAGAAAACCCATACGCTCACAGCGTTGCCTGATCATTGCGGATGCATTCATTGAGGGAACCGTAAAGGAAAAACTCTCAAAACCATATGTTGTTTACCTGAAGAACAACGTCAGGCCTTTTGCCTTTGCCGGTATCTGGGATGAATGGGCCAATACGGAAACAGGGGAGATCATCCGTTCATTTGCTATTATTACCACCACTGCCAATGAATTGCTGCAGAAGCTTCCACATCATCGTTCTCCGGTAATACTCGACAAAAAGCATGAATCTAAATGGTTGAACCAAAATATGCCCCTTGCCGATGTTACAAAACTCCTGAAACCCTACCCGGCCGATCTGATGAATGCCTATCCGGTCGATCCCGCCATCAAAAACCCCCGGGCGGAAGGAAAAGACCTGCTCAAACCCATAGGGGAGAGGGTAGCGCCTGAATACGATGTCAAAACTACAGAAGGACTTGAGCTTCAGGGTATGGGGAGTGGGAAGAACTTTGAACTTTGAAATCTGAATTCTGAACTTTGAACTTTTTTATTAAAAAAACTTCAGAATTAGATGTGACATTTTTACATTTCTGGTATTAATAAGTATGAGCACAGACTTACAATCAAGGCTAATTCAATTCGCTGGATTATGTATTTCAATTAAAAGATACA
>DAOVZP010000386.1 GCA_030635045.1 Bacteroidota bacterium
AAATCCAATGCTGCCGGTGGCGATGCCAACATCATCTATCATCATAGCCATTGGAAACTGGCAGACGATGAAGCCCTGGTCATAGAGGTGTTGCCACCCCCGTGTGACTCCTGGAATTTCCAACTTAATAATTACTGGATGGAATCCCTGGATTACCGTTACTTCAACATCTGCATCAGCAAGGGAAATGCCGAATACGGGGAAGATGGAAGTGTAAAGATCATTGTTGCCCATAAGGATCCCGGACTGCCAAACTGGATCGAGACCTGCGGTCATGAGGAAGGCGCCATGTGCTGGCGGTGGTATCGTTTGAATGAAGGTGAAAAAGCAATTGAGCCAAATTGTAAGATCATGAAGCTGGAGGAAGTTATAAATGGGTAGAGATCAGAAGGTAGTCGCCCCACAGGATTTCATCAGAATGCCTCTTTGGTTCAGATTCCTTAACCGAAGCTGGAAGGCTTCATATCCCCTCGGAACCAGAATAAAACTCGATAAGGACAGGCTCATTCGCTCCGCGAAAAAATCTACCGACCTTGATGATCTCGGAAAAGATTTTTGGGACGAGCCCCTCGACAGGATGCTGCAATCCATCAACAAAGAAGCAAACCTCCACCCTGTCGGGATGTTTATTTCCAGGGAGCGTATTGTGAACCTTCTCGCAAACCGCTTAAGGGCCGAATACTATTTTAAAAAATATCCTGAGATCCTTGATCAGGATGTTTACCCTGTCTGGATGATCGCCGGCTTGCAACGTACCGGCACCACCAAGCTGCAACGCCTGCTGAATGCCGACCCGGATAATCGTGTGCTGGCAAGCTGGGAGGCGATCAATCCCGCCCCGTTCATCAGACAAAAGGGAAAAGAAGATAAACGCCTTAAGAAAGCCCGTATGGCGGAGAAAGCCCTTAAGCTGATGGCCCCCGGGTTCTTTGCCATCCACCCCGTGGAATACCTGGCACCGGAGGAAGACATCCTCTTGCTTGACATCACTTTCCTGAGCACCACCCCGGAAGCCACCACACACGTGCCTTCCTACGCAGCCTGGCTGGAAAAAACTGATCAATCGTATGCATATGAATATGCAGCGAAGCTGATGAAATTGTTACAGTGGCAACGGCCGGCAAAACGCTGGATATTGAAGTCGCCCCACCATCTCGAATTCTTCGATATTGCAGATAAGACTTTCGGTGAATTGCACTTTCTGTGGACCCACCGTGATCCCTGTGTATCCATACCTTCATTCCTCAGCATGCTGTCGCATAGCAGGGCATTGTTCAGCGATGATGTTTCGCTTGAAAAAGTTGCAGAGCACTGGGTCAGAAAAAGTACTGCTATACTTAACAAAGGGATCGAATACAGAAAGACACAGCCGCAGGACAGGTTCCTCGATATTAATTATGACGACCTGGTGGATAATGCAGAGGCTATCCTGGAAGATATATACAAAGGCCGGGGTGGTATCCCGGAGGAATTGATGCAGCAATTCATAAAGGCAGAACAGGACAACCCTCCTCAAAAGTACGGCTCACACAGTTATTCGTTGGAAGATTTTGGATTGTCGGAAGAAGATATAGAAAAACGGATCGTTGCATACAGGAATTTATTGAAAGAATTGGATTAGAAGATATTTGTTACTGGTTGCTGGCTGCTGGCTTCTAGTAGCGCGCAACCAGTAGCCAGAAACCAGTAGCCAGAAACCCGCAATATGTCAGAATCAAAACAAAGCCACTATAAAAGTCCTGTAACCGCCACCATTACAGGTATCCGGGACCTGTTTAAAAAGCACATCCCGGCAGGGGAATTAAAAGATGACGACCGCCTTGACGGGAAAAGGGTGGTGATAACAGGGGCCAGCTCAGGATTGGGTTTTGCCACTGCTGTGGAGATGGCAAAGCGAGGCGCTGAAGTGGTTATGGCAGTTCGCAGTGGCATTCCCTCAAAAGGCGAGAAGGTGAAACAACTCAGCGGATCGGATAAGGTTTCCATGCTCTATGTTGAGCTGTCGGATATTGAATCTATTTATAAGTTTGCGGACCAGCTAAAGGAAAAATATAATAAGATCGACATTTTGATCTGCAATGCAGCTGTGGTGCCGAAGAAAAGCAGAAAGACACCGCAGGGCCTTGAACAAATGTTCATGGTGAACTATTTTACCAAATTCCTGCTGGTAAACAGGCTGCTTGAACTGGAAATATTTAACAGGCTAAGCGGACAGGTGCCCCGGATCATCTTTGTTTCCTCAGAGAGCCATCGCAACCCCAGGACTTTCGACCTTGAGGGCTTCGGAGAATACCGGGAATTCAAAATAGGCAAGGTAATGGAGCTTTACGGGCATTATAAACTCCTGATGACCACCTTTGCAAACGAGTTATCCCGGCGCCTGAACCCGGGTAACGTTACCGACTATTCAGTGTTTGCCCTCTGTCCGGGGCCGGTGAACAGCAACATAGCACGTGAAGCACCAAAAATATTCCAGCCCCTGCTGAAGCTGACCTTCAGCATATTTTTCCGCTCCCCGAAAAGGGCTTGTGAGCCGGTTATTTACCTTGCAGCATCCGGCGACGTAGAAGGAAAA
>DAOVZP010000125.1 GCA_030635045.1 Bacteroidota bacterium
CCGTACCAGTTTGAATCCCATCCTTTGATGATTCCCAGACGATTTGCTATCGGATTTGCTTTTTGTCCCATCTATATCTTTATGATTCGTTTGTATTAACACTATCAAGCACTACTGTGACGTGATTTGATCTTTTTCTGATCCGGTGTGCTCTTCCCTGGGGGGCTGTCTGCAGCCTTTTCAGCATCCTTGCACTGTCAACAAAGATCTCTTTGACATACAGGTTGCTTTCTTCGATCCTGACACTCTCATTCTTAGCTTGCCAGTTGGCAATAGCCGAACGCAACAGTTTATGTACAGTGTTAGAAGCGTCCTTGGGTGAATGTTCAAGTACACTGAGTGCAGACATTACATCCATTCCCCTGACCAGGTCGGCTACCAGCCTCATTTTTCTTGGAGATGTAGGGCAATTATTCAGCTTGGCAAAATACTGGCTTTTCCTGGCTTCTTTTAATTGCTCAGCACGATTTCTTTTTCTGGCTCCCATTATGCTTATCTTTAATATTTTCTAATTATCTTCTGCCTTTATCCTTGTTTCCGGCATGTCCCCTGAACTGGCGGGTGGGGGCAAACTCCCCGAGCTTATGGCCTACCATGTTCTCGGTAATATAAACCGGGATGAATTTGTTCCCGTTATGGACTGCAATTGTGAGTCCGACAAAGTCGGGAGAGATCATTGATGCCCTTGACCAGGTTTTGATCACTGACTTCTTTTTGCTCTCAGCCTGGTTCAGAACTTTCTTTTCCAGTTTGTAATGTATATAGGGTCCTTTTTTCAGCGAACGACTCATAGCGTGATGATATTAATTATTTTTTACGTCTTTCAATAATATACTTGTTGGATTTCTTCTTTTTCGACCTGGTTTTATAACCTTTCGCAGGCAATCCTTTCCTCGACCTCGGGTGTCCACCGGAAGCCCTTCCTTCGCCACCGCCCATGGGGTGGTCAACAGGGTTCATGGCAACGCCACGGGTTCTTGGACGGCGTCCAAGCCAACGTGAGCGGCCTGCTTTACCTGATTTCTCAAGCTGGTGGTCAACATTGGAAACCATCCCAATGGTTGCCCTGCAACTCTGAAGGATCATCCTTGTTTCCCCGGATGGAAGCTTGATCACTGCAAACTTGCCTTCACGGGTCATGAACTGGGCATATGATCCGGCACTGCGTGCAAGCTTTGCACCCTGGCCCGGCCTGAGCTCAATATTGTGAATGATAGTCCCGAAGGGGATCTCACTGAGGTACATTGTATTGCCAATATTTGGCGACACACCTTTGCCTGAAAGGACTTCCTGTCCTACTTCAAGCCCATGCGGTGCAACGATATACCTTTTCTCCCCATCCTTATAATACAGCAGGGCGATCCTGGCAGTACGGTTAGGATCATACTCTATTGATTTCACGGTTGCCGGAATATTTTCCTTTTCCCTTTTGAAATCAATGATCCTGTAGCGCTGCTTGTGGCCTCCCCCTCTGTAGCGGACAGTCATTTTACCTTCACTATTCCTACCACCGCTTTTTTTCATCGGAGCCAAAAGGCTTTTTTCCGGTGCGGAAGCAGTGATGTCGTCAAATGCGCTGATGATCTTGAAGCGCTGACTCGGTGTCGTTGGTTTGTATTTCTTTAAAGCCATCTATCTAAATATTGCTGTAAAAATCAATTGTTTCACCTTCGGCTACTGTGATAATAGCCTTCTTAAAGGATGCTGTTTTACCGCTAATGACCCCGGTCTTGGTAAACCTTGATTTGGTTTTACCCCTGTAGGTCATCGTGTTCACAGAAACCACATCCACCCCATAAAGCTCTTCAATAGCCTTCTTGATCTGGAGTTTATTGGCTTTCCTGTTCACGATAAAACCGTAACGGTTGAGGCTTTCACCCATTGCCGTCATCTTTTCCGTGATTACCGGTTTTATAATGATATCCATTGCTCTTTTATATTATGATTATGCTAAAATCTTTTCAATCTCTTTAATTGAGCTTTCAGCGATCAACAACTTATTGGCATGCAGAATGTCATAAGTATTCAGATTGTTTGCATTGATCACTTTGGCTGTTTGAATGTTCCTTGCCGAAAGCAAGATGTTTTCATCTGTTTCGGGAAGTACAAGCAGGGTTTTTTGATCCGTAAGGTCAAAATGTCCCAGCAGTTCAAGGAAGTTCTTTGTTTTGGGTTCATTAAAGCTGAAATCCTCAACAATAAGCACTTCTTTGTCTTTTATCTTATAGGTCAGGGCAGAGCGACGGGCAAGTTTCTTAACCTTTTTATTCAGTTTGAAACCATAATCCCTTGGATGAGGGCCAAATACCCTTCCACCACCACGGAAGATAGGATTTTTGATATCCCCGACACGTGCAGCCCCGCTGCCTTTCTGGCGTCTCAGCTTGCGCCTGCTGCCTTTTATGGCATTTCTTTCTTTACTGCTGTGGGTTCCCTGTCGGCGGTTGGCCATGATCTGCCTGGTATCCAGCCAGATAGCATGATCATTAGGCTCTATCTCAAAGATCGCCTTGTCCAGCTTAACCTTACGGGTACTTTTTTCCCCGTTTGATTTATATATTACTAACTCCATCTTTCAACAATTACATATGAACCATTGGGGCCCGGAACGGCACCCTTAACTAAGATCAGGTTTTTCTCAGGTACGATCTTTACAACCTGCAGGTTGATGAGCTTTACCCTGTCACCACCGGTACGTCCACCCATGCGCATTCCCTTAAATACCCTGGAGGGGTACGAGGAGGCGCCGATAGAACCCGGAGCACGCAGCCTGTTATGCTGCCCGTGGGTCGCATCATTTACACCCTTGAAACCATGACGTTTCACAACGCCCTGGAAACCTTTACCTTTTGAGTAGCCTACAACATCAATAAATTCGCCTTCTTCGAAGATATCGACAGTAAGTACATCACCGTATTTCTTTTGATGACCTGTTTCAAACCTGGTGAACTCCGTGACGACCTTTTTAGGGCTTACACCGGCTTTTGCAAAGTGTCCCTTAAGGGCAGCGGTAGTATGCTTGTCCTTCTTGTCATCATAGGCTATCTGAATTGCATCATAGCCATCAATGTCTTTTGTCTTCACCTGGGTAACAACACACGGACCTGCCTCTATTACAGTGCAGGGTATGTTTTTTCCGGCATCGTTAAAGATGCTGGTCATCCCGATTTTTTTACCAATTATTCCTGACATTATTCTATCGTTTAAAACTTTATCACACTTTGATCTCAACTTCAACACCACTGGGAAGTTCCAGTTTCATCAAGGCATCGATCGTTTTACTTGTGGTGCTGTAAATGTCCAACAGTCTTTTATATGAACAGAGCTGAAACTGCTCTCTTGCTTTCTTGTTCACAAAAGTGGACTTGTTCACAGTAAAGATCTGTTTGTTTGTAGGCAAGGGGATAGGTCCGCTAACCACAGCTCCAGTGGACTTTACAGTTTTTACGATCTTCTCGGCTGACTTGTCAACCAAATTGTAATCGTACGATTTTAACTTAATTCTGATCCTCTGACTCACGATTTTCTATATTTAAGATCTTATTAATAATTTACTACGTATCCTTTTACTTTAAACAGTACATCCTCAAGGATGTCTTTTGGTAACTCAGCATAATGAGAAAATTCAAGGTTTGCGTTTCCACGCCCAGATGTAAGTGTACGTAAAGTGGTTACATACCCGAACATTTCGGCCAGTGGAGCCTTTGCACGAATTTCCTGCAGACGGCTTACTGTAGATATCCCTTCCAGCTGCCCCCTTCTCTTGTTCATGTCGCTGCTGACCTCTCCAACATAAACATCAGGAGTGGTGATCACAACCTGCATGATGGGTTCCCGTAATACAGGGCCTGCTTTTTTACATGCTTCCCTGAAAGCCATTCCGGCAGCAGCTTCAAATGATAATGCATCTGAATCGACAGGGTGCTGGCTGCCATCAATGAGCCTTACCCTGAGGTTTTCCAGCTGGAAACCGGCCAATACGCCATTCATCATAGCTGATTTAAAGCCTTTTTCAACAGCGTGGATATATTCCCTTGGTATCGCCCCTCCCGTGATGCCGTCGATGAACTGTAAGCCACGGACGCCATCTTCTGCAGGGCCGATCTCAACAGTGATATCGGCAAACCTGCCTTTACCACCGGTTTGTTTTTTATAGATCTCGCGATGAACAATGGTTTTGCTGACAGCTTCCTTATAAGCTACCTGCGGTGTTCCTTTGTTACAATCAATGCTAAATTCCCTTTTTAACCTGTCGGTGAGAATGTCAAGATGAAGTTCGCCCATACCGCTGATGATGGTCTGCCCTGTTTCGTCGTCAGTCCTGATAATGAATGTCGGGTCTTCCTCAGAAAGCTTTCTCAAACCAACATGCAGTTTGTCAACATCATCCTGAAATTTCGGCTCTACGGCCATGCTGATAACAGGCTCCGGGAATTTAATGTTTTCGAGCAGGAGGGGGTGCTTGATATCGGTCAGTGAGTCTCCGGTACGGATCACTTTGAAGCCAACAGCTACTCCGATCTCACCTGCATAAATATTTTCTACGGGATTGCGTTTATTAGCATGCATTTGCAATATGCGTGCAATCCTTTCTTTTTTATTGGTGTTCACATTGAGAACAGCAGATCCTGCTTTCAGGCTGCCGGAATATACCCTGAAGTAGGCAATTCGTCCGACAAAAGGATCAGTGGCAATTTTAAAGGCAAGCGCTGAGAAGGGTTCTTCTACAGATGCGCTCCTGGTTTCTTCTTTTTGGGTAAATGGATTTTCTCCGATAACAGGAGGGATATCGAGCGGAGAGGGAAGGTAATGGATAATGGCATCGATAAGTTTTTGAACACCCTTATTTTTGAATGCAGATCCACAAAATACCGGGGTGATCTTTAGCTCTATTGTTGCCTTGCGAACAGAATCGATTAGTTCTTCTTTAGAAATACTGTCGGGTGATTCCAGGTACTTATCCAGCAATGCTTCATTGTCTTCGGCCGCGCCTTCGATGATCTCTGCCCTGTATTTCGCAACGGTTTCTTTCAGGTCTTCAGGGATTGGGATCTCTGTGTATTTAACACCAAAGTCTTCTTCATCCCAGCTGTAGGCTTTATTTTCTACCAGGTCGACAAGCCCTGTGAATTCATCTTCTTCTCCGATGGGGATCTGCATGATCACCGGCTTGGCACCCAATTTTTCTTTGATCTGGCTTACAACACTGTAAAAGTCGGCTCCTGCACGGTCCATTTTATTTACAAAGCTGATCCGGGGCACATTATATTTATCGGCCTGGCGCCAAACGGTTTCTGATTGTGGTTCTACACCTCCAACGGCGCAGAAAAGTGCAACAGCACCATCAAGTACACGGAGTGAACGCTCTACCTCAACGGTAAAGTCGACATGCCCCGGGGTATCGATAATGTTGATGCGATATTTTTGTTCGTCAGTGGTCCAGTATACTGTTGTGGCTGCAGAAGTGATGGTGATGCCCCTTTCCTGTTCCTGGGCCATCCAGTCCATCGTTGCTGTGCCTTCGTGTACCTCGCCAACCTTATAATTGATACCGGTATAATACAATACACGCTCCGTTGTTGTGGTTTTACCCGCATCAATGTGAGCCATTATGCCAATGTTACGCGTGTATGTCAGATTTTCCGGCATCTTTTTTACTTGTTCTATTAGACCCTGAAATGACTGAAAGCCTTGTTGGCTTCGGCCATACGGTGTGTATCTTCTTTTTTCTTAAAAGCGGAACCTTCATCCTTGTA
>DAOVZP010000080.1 GCA_030635045.1 Bacteroidota bacterium
AGATTGCCATTGGCTCCGGGGGTATTGCCGGCAAAGGCTTTTTAAAAGGTACCCAGACAAAATATGACTTTGTCCCGGAACAGGATACTGATTTCATATTCTGCACAATCGGTGAAGAATGGGGCTACCTTGGCTCTCTTGTCGTTTTAGCCCTCTTTATTACCCTGCTCCTGCGAATTATCATGCTGGCGGAACGTCAGCGGTCTAATTTCAGCAGGATTTATGGCTATGGGGTAGCATCCATAATTTTCTTTCACTTTATGGTTAACATTGGCATGACCATCGGTTTATTGCCCGTAATTGGCATTCCCCTTCCTTTCATCAGCTACGGCGGATCTTCGTTGTGGGCTTTTACCATCTTGCTTTTCATTTTTATCAGGCAGGATGCAAGCAGGCTTGAATTATTATAGCAGGGAGTTAAGCCGGGGTTGGGGGACGGGTGACGGGGGGGCTGTAAATTCATTTTTTACTTCTTTTTGATCTCCCGTTGAGAAAATTTGGGGACATTATCACATTTTGGGTATAAATATATAGAGACCAAAACATAATTTATATCCGTCGGTGTGCTTGTTGTTGGGACCGGCTGAAACAATGCAAAAAGCATTGTAAATAAATGAAACAGGCCGGGGAATTAAATCTGTATATTTACCAAATAAATGATACCAATGGAAAAACGCTGGGTTTATAAGGATCAGGGGGGCGAGGAACTCGTTCAGCAATTAGCCGGGGAGCTTAGTATTGACCTTAACCTTTCAGGCCTTTTGGTTCAGCGTGGGATACATACTTTCGAACAGGCCCGGTCATATTTTCGTCCTCAATTTGAAGATCTTCACGATCCCTTTTTAATGAAAGATATGGATAAGGCTGTCGACCGGGTATTCCGGGCAGTGCAAAATAAAGAGAAGATCCTCGTTTATGGAGATTATGATGTTGACGGAACTACCGCCGTGGCATTGGTATATACATTCATTAAGCGTTTTTATAAAAGTATTGATTTTTACATCCCCGACAGGGATTCAGAGGGATACGGAATTTCATACCAGGGTATTGATTTCGCTACTGAAAACGGTTTTACCCTTATGATTATTCTCGATTGCGGTATCAAGGCCATCGAAAAAACCATATACGCCAAAGAACGTAATCTTGATTTCATTATATGTGATCATCACCGGCCCGGCGATGAGATCCCTCCGGCTCATGCCGTTCTGGATCCAAAAAGAAGCGACTGCCCTTACCCTTTTAAAGAATTATCGGGTTGTGGGGTCGGATTCAAACTTGCTCAGGCATATGCCCTTAAGCACAATATCCCTACAGAAGATTTAATTCCGCTTCTTGATCTTGTTGTAGTCAGTATCGCGGCAGATATCGTTCCTATCACGGGAGAAAACAGGGTGTTGGCCTATTTCGGACTTGATCTTGTCAATAAGCAGCCCCGTACTGGCATTGAAGCTATTCTGCTTGTAGGAAACGTCAGGCGAACGAACCAGGCAGACAAGGATTATGTTTTTAATAAGGAGCTTA
The DNA here is from genome assembly GCA_030635045.1 of Bacteroidota bacterium. Classification (GTDB taxonomy): domain Bacteria; phylum Bacteroidota; class Bacteroidia; order Bacteroidales; family B18-G4; genus B18-G4. Next base: position 1,522 of record DAOVZP010000080.1, read on the forward strand.
CAATCAGCGACCTTGTGTTTATGGTGGGGCCACGCATTAATGCGGCCGGACGTATCGAAAGTGCAAAAAACTCTGTCCGGCTTTTAGTGGAGGAGGATTATAAAAAAGCCCTGGAGATCGCCCGCAAGATAAACTCCCTGAATGATGAGCGTAAAAGCCTTGACCTGATCGCCACAACAGATGCTTTGCGCATTATAAGGGAAAGCCAGGAGTTGCGTGATGCCAATTATACCGTTGTCTATAATCCCGATTGGCATAAAGGGGTGATCGGCATCGTTGCGTCCCGTCTTACAGAAACCTATTACCGCCCAACAATCGTACTTACCTATTCTAATGGTATGATCACCGGTTCGGCCAGGTCAGTCAAGGATTTTGACATCTACGACGCAGTTGATGCCTGCAGTGGGTATCTTGAACATTTCGGGGGGCATAAATATGCCGCCGGCCTCTCGTTGAAGGAAGAAAACTATGAAAACTTCAGGAATTGTTTCGGTGATTATGTAAATAAGCATATCACCAAAGAACAGCTTGTGCCTGAAGTAGAAATTGATACTGAAATAATCCTTCGTGATATCAATTCCCGCTTTTTCAGGATCCTGCGTCAATTTGCACCCTTCGGGCCGGGAAACCTGTCTCCCCTTTTTACTACCAATGGATTGGTTGACACCGGTAAGGCAAGGGTCGTAGGAAAAAATCACCTTAAACTTGAAGTGGTACATCCTGACATTTCCGGATTCCCTTTCTCAGCAATTGCTTTCCAGCAAGGACACCATTATGAAAGTATCAAGGAAGGCAAGCAATTCAGCGCTTGCTACCAAATAGAGGAAAATGAATGGAACGGTGTTACATCGATCCAGCTAAACATCAAGGATCTTAAGTTTGATGATTAGGTTAGGGTAACCTGCCCCACATCTCTATTGACTCTCTTTCAGCCCAAACGAGTATATTGTGATTATCCCCCCGAAAACCAGGGAAAAAATACCGATCATGTTCATCGTTTGTTCCTGTGTTTCAAAAGGATTGTAAAACAGGACAAAGCCGGCACCTATCACAATTATGGCATTGATCAGGAGAAGCCACCTGGTGCGCACCCCTTTATTTGCACTCATCGCTGCAAACAATTGTGTAAACCCAACTGATATCGCCCATATCGCAACAAAGATGATGAATAGCTCAACACCGGCCATGGAGTAATGATACACGATAATGATAACTCCCAATACAAGATCCAATAAGCCTTCAAAAAACCACATGCCCCATTTTTTATGGTGGCGAATATTTGATATCGAACCACCAATAAGAAAAGCCCCGCTTAAAATGATAAAGCCGCCGAATAGCTGAACCAGCCGGGCGATAGAGGCATCAGGAACAAGTAAGGCGATCAGTCCAAATGCAATGGCAAAAATTCCCTTTAAAGTATATGTCCACCAATTTTTTAACGATTGTTTTTCCATAATTTCAGTAATTGTTTCAGAGGTAAATATTTAGTGATTCTTAAGCTTCCTTTTCTGCATTTTTAACAACAAATGAGAAATAAACAAGCATGATTCCGATAGCGATAAAAATTACACCCACGGCTTTGAGGATAAACCCGGCAACATATGCCGGATCAAGTAATAAAAGCAGGCCTATTGCAAATAAAAACAGGCCCCCAAGAAAAAACATATATTTGAATTCCATCATTTTTCTCAAGGCGATGGCCACATATATTTTGAACAAACCCAGCAACAGAGCCCAGATTCCGATAAAAATGAAAAACAGCTTCAGGGTTGAGCCTGGAAATACCATTATTAGAACTCCAAGTATCACAGAGATAATCGCTTCAGTAAGCATCATCGAATAACTTTTTTGCTTCCGCTGCTTATCGTATGCACCTATGAGCAGTAAAATCCCTCCAATCAGTACCAAAAGCCCAAAATACATAGATATGCCAAGCATAAATGCTTCGGTAGCAAAAAGAGCCATGGCGCCAAACAATATGGCCAGTAAACCATTTACTGTTAACACCCACCAGTTTTTTTGAAGATTTGTTTTCATGATTTATTATTTAGTTAAAAGAATTCTATAAATGCCCTGATCAGTAAAAATATTCCGAATACCATCAGGCCTGAGCCTGCAACCCAGTTTATCCATTGAATAAATCTTGGGGTCACATAACGCTTTATCTTATAGGCCCCGAAGCATTTCAACATATCAGTAGCCAGGATAACCAGTAGGGTTATGGAAAACAGCAAGATCACCGAATCAGTTTCCCCTTGATAATTAGATGTGATCGTGGTTACCCACAGGATCCAGAAAAGCCATACAAAGGGATTGGTGAAATTCAGGAAAAAGCCTTTAAGTATGAAAGTAACAGGATTTGGTTTTCTGATCTCTTCATTATTGATATCATCGGCAATCTTAACCTTTCTTGTGAAGGTCACTATTCCGAAGATAATAAGAATGACACCTGTTATAAGTCCGAAAACAAGTTGATTCTCAGGTGTTTCGTTAATAATCTGAAGCGCTCCCAGCAAACAAAGGGTCACAAGGGTAGCATCACTGAGAAAAATCCCGAATGCCATTTGGAATCCTGACCATAACCCCCTGTGAATACTCGTTTGTATTAAGGCAAACAATGCGGGTCCGAAACCAAATAAAAAAGCCAGGGTTAATCCAAGTACAAGACCTTCCCAGATTGGGGTAATCATTTATAAATTGTTTTTATATTCTTTTAGATATGCCTCCCACTGCTCATATTTTTCACCCTTCAAAACACGGGGAAATTTATTTGCTCCACCTTCCTTTCCATGTACCTTCATCCAGTTTGAAAAAGCCTTTGGGGATAATATTTCAAGAAAAACATCTGTAACGGCTGCAATGCGCTCCACCCGGTAATCATCATTAAGTACCTTCAGGTACCCATCTATTTTTTGTGCCGCAAGTTCCGGGTCAATATCATCCTCGGTTCCCAAATACCATTTATGGGCGAACATGCTTTCGTGCCTGAACCCGGCTACGGTGAACTCTCGTATTTCAATATTGAATTCATCCTGGAGCATTTTTACAGCCTTATTCATATTTTCCTGCGACAGGTGTTCCCCGCAAAGGCTTAAAAAATGCTTCGTGCGGCCTGTTATTACGATCTCACAGTCTTCTTTTGACATAAATTTAATTGTGTCGCCAAGCAGATATCGCCATGCTCCGGCACAATTCGATAACAACAGAGCATACTCCACTCCCTCGCTTACCTTATCGAGGGTTATCGCTTCGGGGTTCTCTACCATATTACCCTCTGTATCAAAATTTTCGTCATTAAAGGGTACAAATTCATAGAATAGCCCATTATCCACAACCAGTTGCATAACACGCCTGTCGAGGCTGCTTTGAAAAGCAATATAACCCTCTGAAGCAAGATAGGATTCATTATATATTACCCGTTTTCCGAAAAGTTTATCAAAGCTTTTCACATATGGTTCAAAGGAAACACCACTGTGCACATACACGGCCAGGTCAGGCCAGATGTCGTGGATATTATTCAGTTTATAGTGCTCTATGATCCTTTCCAGGATAATCTGTATCCATGCCGGAACCCCCACTATGATGCCTATATCCCAGTTCGGTGCAGATTTCACGATTTCATCAAGTTTTGTATCCCATTGCCGCTCTCTCGAGATCCTTTTTCCGGGTTTATAAAAATGCTGAAACCAAAACGGAATATTTCCTGCTGAAATACCAGACAGATCGCCTTCATAATAGGTCCCGTTATAATTCAAATGAGTGCTTCCGCCGATCATCAAAATGCCCTTTTCATAAAACTCTATGGGGAATTTATATCTGGCTGTTGAAACCAGCTGACGAATGCTGGTGCGACGTATAGCCCTGATCATATCACCTGTTACCGGAATTTGCTTACTCGATGATTCCGACGTTCCCGAGGTCAGTGCAAAATACTTAACACGGCCGGGCCAGCTAACAAAGCCTTCTCCGTTTATGGCCCTGTACCACCATTTTCGGAACATGGAGTTGTAATCAAAGGTAGGTACTGATTCCTGGAAGGCTTTTACCGTATTTTCTTTGCTCAGAATTCCCGGAAAGTTGTAATGCTCTCCAAAGGCAGTGTTCTGAGCCTTGGTGAGCAGTTTTCGTAATACCTTTATCTGCGCCTTATTGCAATCCTTCCTCTTCCTTAACTCAATAGGAATACTCCTTAATTCATAAGCGCGTTTTATAATCGTACCAAGAATGGCCATATAGGGGCAGCTTTGTTAAACGCGATAAAAATAAGAAATAATTGGCTATTTTTATAAAATCAAAAGCACTCCATGCAAAAGTATCTTCATAATACCCTGAAACTGTTGTTGGTAGCAGTTTTAGTTGTTTTACTGTACGTCTCTGGCGTTCTGATCATTAATTCCGCGGTTAATTATAAACCTGCGACGAAGAATCTGGACATAACAGGACCGGAGAAAACATCATATATTTCCGGGCATAATACATTCTCCATCCTTAGCTGGAATATTGGCTACGCGGGCTTAGGCAGTAAATCCGATTTCTTCTATGACGGAGGCAAAATGGTCCGGCCGGCCAGGGAAGATTATGAGCTTTACAAAAAGGGTATACTCGAATGCATTCAGGCTTTTGACAGCCTTGATTTTATACTGTTACAGGAGATAGATACAGCCTCAACACGGTCATACGGCATAAATCAGTATGCTGAGATATCCGGATGCACACCCGCCCACAGCAATGTTTTCGCCAAAAACTATGATGTTGCATATGTCCCCGTACCGGTTTTCAGGCCGATGGCAAAAGTTATTTCAGGCCTTGCTGTTTTTTCCCGATTTTCCATTTCTTCAGCCATGCAAGTCGTATTTCCGGAAAATTATGCCTGGCCCAAAAGTCTTTTTATGCCTGACCGCTGTTTCATTTTAACAATATTTGATCTGCCCTCCGGCAGAAAACTCCATATCATCAACACGCATAATTCAGCATTTGATGATGGTTCACTGCGAATCAGTCAACTGAGGCTTCTACACGAATATATGCAGTCTGCCTATCAAAAAGGTGATTATGTTGTTGCCGGTGGCGACTGGAATTTAAACCCTGAGGGATATGGCAATACTTTCTTTGTCAGCGGTGATATTGCGCTTAGTGTTCCGGGTATGCTGCCGGCCAGTCCCCCTGCCAGTACGTGGGCGATCGCTTTTGACCCGGACTACCCCACAAACCGTGATGTGTCCGCTCCATATGCGCCGGGGCTCACCCCAACTACCATTATCGATTACTTTATGTGCTCGCCCAACATAAAAGTGCTTGATGTAAGAACGCTGTATGATGGTTTTAAAAATTCGGACCATCAGCCGGTGTATCTTCGTTTTGAACTACTTTAAACATCTTCTGCTTCTTTCTATGAACTTTTTCCTTGTTTTGCTGTTTTATCTAAAACACAAAATATTATGAAAAAGAACATGGGCATTTTTGACAGGATCCTTAGGATTGTCCTGGCCATTATAGTTGCAATATTGATTTACATGGAAACGCTTACCGGAACAGCTGCTATAGTGCTTGGTATTATTGCCGGGGTTTTTCTTCTTACAAGCTTCGTTGGTTTCTGTGGCCTGTACAGCCTTCTTGGATTTACTACCTGCACTGTTAAAAAAGGCTGATCAGGCAAAAAGGC
>DAOVZP010000143.1 GCA_030635045.1 Bacteroidota bacterium
CTGCAAAAATTTAGCCTGCTGCTGGATGAACATGAAGAGATCATGTCAGATATATTGCAGCAACCAAAGATAAAAGAGGAACGCTTCCCTGACTTCCCGGGCAGCATTAAATCGCTCGGTGCATGGGGCGGGGATTTTTTGTTGGCCTCAAGCGAAATTGGCATTGATGAAATAAAATCTTATTTTAGCAAAAAAGGCCTGGAAGTTATCTTTGCCTTTGATGATTTAATTTTATACTGATACGTTCTTTTTTTAACCACAAAGGAAACTCCAAGGCTTCACAAAGGTCCACTAAGATTTGCTTTGTGAAACTTTGTGTTGTACTTCGTGATACTTTGTGGTAAAAAAATCGGGCACAAAACTCATAATTTTCGTTAACCATTTCCATTAAATCAATAGTACAAACGCATGAATAAGGTTCATTGGCAAAGCCCCTCTAACATAGCCCTGGTCAAGTACTGGGGCAAGCATGGTGTGCAGCTGCCAAGCAACCCTAACCTCAGCTTTTCGCTGAGCGAATGCAACACTTCTACAGAGCTTCAGTGGAAAGAAGGTAATGGCAGGGTCGATCTTGTGCTCAATGGTGAAAGCAAGGAACGTTACACCGCCCGTATCCGCGATTACATCAGATCTATCGACTCCCAATTTCCGATGCTGATGGAGCTGGATCTTCATATCGATTCAACGAACACCTTCCCGCATTCGGCAGGCATTGCCTCTTCGGCATCGGCCATGAGCAGCCTGGCGCTCTGCCTCTGCTCCATGGAAGAAGAGATCACCGGCAAGAAGCTGCCCGAGGACAAATTCTTCCAAAGGGCCTCCAACATCGCCCGCCTTGGATCCGGAAGTGCCGCCCGCTCTGTCTATGGTGGATTTGTAAGCTGGGGCAAGTCGGATAAGCTGCCCGGCAGCAGCGATAAATACGGCTCTCCCCTGCCATTTGAGGTACATGAGAGCTTTAGTGACTTGCGTGACACCATCCTCATTGTCGATGAGCGTATCAAGCCGGTAAGCAGCAGGGCCGGGCACAAACGCATGGCAAAGCACCCCTATGCACAGCAGCGTTTCAAGCTGGCAAGAAAGAACTTTGCCGACCTGACAGAAGCCCTTAAAAAGGGCGACGACCCGAACTTCATCCGCATCGTGGAAGCCGAAGCCCTGGGATTACACTCCCTCATGATGAGCTCCAACCCGGGCTACGTACTACTCAAGGCCAATACCATGAATATCATCCACAGGATCAGGGCTTTCCGGGAGCTGAGCTGCATCCCCTTCTGTTATACACTGGATGCCGGCCCCAACGTTCACCTACTATATCACGACAATGATTCATCAGAGCTGGAAGAGTTCATCACTGAGGAATTATTGTTATATTGCAGCGACAAATACCGGATCGATGACCATATCGGTACAGGTCCGAAGAAACTGTAAATCGGGGAATGACCAACAGGCCTGAAGTGTTTTATGCCAAGATCATGCTCTTCGGAGAGTATAGCGTGATCTGTGATTCCATGGGGCTCACCATCCCTTATGCCCACTTTAAGGGCGAGTTGAGCTTTCTGAACAAATACCGTTATACCGACCATGACTTCGCCATCGACTCCAATAATATGCTGCGGGAGTACCACACACATTTAAAAGGATTACATGACACAGGGGAACTGCTTTGTACACTCGACCTGGAGCACTTCCATAAAGACCTCGACAAGAACCTCTTTTTCGAATCAACTATCCCGCAGGGCTTTGGCATCGGCAGCTCGGGAGCTTTATGTGCAGCAATATATCAGCGCTATGCGCAGAATAAGATCCGCTCACAGCGCAACCTGAAGCAGAAAGAGGTGGTCAGGCTGAAGGCTATCTTCGCACAGATGGAAAATTACTTCCATGGTATCAGCAGCGGCATCGATCCCTTGAACTGCTACCTCAAATACCCTTTGCTTATCAATGGCGAGACCGGCATACGCGTGGTGGGAATCCCTCGAAATAAATTCCCTGTCGAGGGTGCTATCTTCCTCGTCGACACCGGAAAACCCGGCATCACCCAGCCACTGGTAAACCTCTTCTTCGAGAAGTGCCAGGACCCGGCCTTCGACAAACTGGTGAAGGAGACCCTCATCCCGCTCAACAATAAATGCATACGCTCTCTGCTGGAAGGCAAGACCGATGTGTTCTTCCCGGTTTTGCATGATCTGTCGAAATTCCAGTATGAGCACCTGCGGCCCATGATCCCCGAGCCCGTAATGAGCATCTGGAAAGCCGGCCTCGACAAAAAAGTATATTCCCTGAAGCTTTGCGGCAGCGGCGGCGGTGGCTTTATCCTGGGTTTTACAAAAGATTTTGAAGCAAGCCTGAAATCGCTGAAGAGCCAGGGACAGAGGGTTATTGCGGTTTATAAGAACAGCTAACTGTGGTGTTGGGTGTTAGGTGTTGGGTGTTGGGTGAATATTCGATATTTGATATTTGATATTCGATATTCTTAATGGCCTTTGTGCATCCTTTGTGATGTACTTTGCGCCCTTTGTGTTTAAAAACAATTCAAAATAAAAAATTCAACATTAAACATTAAATACCACCCAACGCCCAACGCCTAACGCCCAAAGCCCAACATAAATGAAACAAGCCATCATAATAACCGGTGCCGCCGGCGGACTGGGAAAAGCCATTGTAGATACATGTTTATCTGCATTTCCTGAACTGCTTATCGTTGCTACTGATATATCACCGGATATCGGATCCATGCCTGATAATGATCATATCCTGAAGATGAAGGTGGATGTGACCGATGAAGACTCTATTATCGCGCTGCGGAAGGCATTGGAAGAAATGGGAGTGCACACCTGGGCCATCGTAAACAATGCCGGGGTATCAGATTTCTTTCCCGTTTCGGAGAAAGAGAAAGATGCGCTGGAAAAGATGTTTGCCATAAACACCTTTGGTGCGGTGAACATGGTGCGGGTATTCTTGCCACATCTGTTGGAGACGAAGGGCCGCGTAGTGAATATCAGTAGCGAGAGCGTGCGTTTGCCCGCCGCATTCCATCCTTATGCAGCAAGCAAGATCGCCCTGGAAGCCTTGAGCGTAAGCATGCGTAACGAGCTGGACCTGCAGGGCATAAAGCTTAGCATCATCCGTCCGGGAGCCATCAACACCATGCTTCTCGACGACCTTTATAATATGAAAGAACGCATTGGCGAGAGTATTTACAAAGAATATCTCCTCAACTTTGCCACCAAAGCCCCGGGGGAGATCGGGAAGATCAGCAAGCCCACCGATGTTGCTGCAGTAGTGGTTAAAGCACTGACAAGTTCTAAACCAAAACGCTATTACCGGGTGAATAATAATCCGAAGCTAAGGGTAGCAGCACTCCTCCCTCATAGGATCCGTGATTATTTCATGAGAAAAATGCTGGAAAGTTCCTAGTACCGAGTGCCGAATGCCGAGTGGCTAGTGCCTATTTGAAAGTAAAATTGAATAAATTATTTAGTTTAAAAATTATAAACTACACTTAGGAACTAATCAACGCCAGGTCTATCTTTTTATCACCATATTGGAATGATAAACATCCTTGCCGGAGATCGTAATAATATAAACGCCTGACTCCATATCACTTCCATCCCAGACCAGGGAAGATGTACCTGAGCCTGGCTCCTTGTTGATCAATTCTGTTATTAATTTACCGCTGAGATCATATACTGACACCTTGATATGTGAAGACGACGAAAGATCAAAATTAATATTGATACGATCAGTGAACGGATTTGGATGGACCCGAATTGATCCGGTGCCATCCGGCAATAGTTCATCCACCACAACGGGAGTGATCGGTAAGAAAATGATAGTATCGGCACTGAAGTTTGGAACCGCAAGAACATCATTTATTTTGTTATAAAAGATATCTGCCGGATCAGAATACCCTCCTGCAATTATCTCCGGGGGATTTGTAAATGCAGCATCATAGCGATACACCCTGTCCATGGTCCATGATGAAAAATAGTAATTCCCCTCATTGTCCACAGTCAAACCATCAATGGCACTTATCCCCGTTTGTACAATTGTTGAAAGGCTGAGATCATCCAGGTTAACAGACAGGATTGGACGCCCGGCCAGCAGGCAGTTTAACACCAATAGTCGATTGTTAAGCTCATCGAACAATATCCCATTTGGATAACCCAGGCCATTTTCGATCAGGGTTGTGTACGTCATATCAGACATATTAACCCTGAATATTTTATTGGCATCACAATCGGTTACGTAGAGGTTTCCCGACATATCTGAGGTAATGTCGTTGAGCAACTCTTTTTCAGGGATATCTACATGAAAACAAATCTCACCGCTTGAAAGCAAGAATCCTACAATTCCTGAATACGGCCCTTCATTGGATGAAACAAAAAGGGTATCCCCTACAATATGTAATCCAAGGGTATATGTCAGATCTGTATTGAAATAGCTTTGTTGTCCGGAGCTGTCTATCTGAACGATCTGACCATCTCCACAATTGGAAACAAGATATCGATCATATATCGAATCATATACCACACTTTCGGGATTATTCAGAAGATTCTGTGCATTAGACAGATGCAGGGTAAAAACGAATACAAGTAAAATATATGCCTTTTTCATATAATTATTTGTTAGAGTTTATGTTATAGCATAAATATAATGCCCAAAAATCTACAAAACCAGTACAAGTTAATGAACGGATGTTTTGGATTCACCAGTCGCGTATTTGGATACATTTAAAATTAAACAGCGCCACAGGGACTCAGAGTCACTGAGGAACACAGCAGGGTTTACAATTGAACTGTGTAACTCTGTGTTTCAGTGCCTCCGTGGCAATAGAATTTAGAATTATTATCTTTGAAAAAATCGATCACCATGAAACCAATCTTCACATATATCCTGATCATCCTGTTTTCTATAAGCCTTTCTGCACAAGAAATAACAAACAGGATCCCCTTCCTGGATGGAGACAAGTGGGGTTATGCAAATAATACGGGTGAGCTGGTAATTGCTGCTATTTATGACGAGGCATTCCCCTTTTATGAAGGAGCAGCGAAAGTGAAAGAAGGTGGGTTTTACGGTCTGATAGACGAGAACGGCAACATCATGGTGCCCACAACACTGGAGAGCCTGGGCGAGTGGCGTGAGGGCATGATCCGCTACAGCAAGGGCGGGAAGGATGGTTTTTACGACAACCATGGCATACGTGTGGTGGGGGCGCAGTACGGCCTGGCCTCCGAATTTTATGAGGGCCGCGCTTATGTGAAACAAACACGCATGTTCGGCTATATCGACAAAGAAGGACGGAGCGTGGCCCCCTTTCGCTATATGGAAGCCTTTGTGTTCAGCGACGGCATGGCC